>CAVHAH010000066.1:0-1551 GCA_963633785.1 bacterium | reverse complement strand
CGGCGATGATTTCGTTCTTCGCGTTCACGAATGCCGCGGAAGCCACGCTTGCGCAACGCTGAATCCCGGCATTGCGATTCGCGGATACATTCCCTGCAATCTGCTCGAGGAGCCGATTGGCGAATTCATTCCGGGCGAGAGCATCAATCTTTCCCTGGCGCCGTTCAAGCTGGCCACTTATCGACTGGTTCTGAAATAATTCACCCGTTCAACATTCAAAGGGGCAAAGGCTTCAAACCTTTGCCCCTTTTCGCATCATGACGCCGAAAAACAAGGCCGCTGCGGATAACCGCAACGGTCTTGCTTTATGTTTTGAATTATTCTGCGAGGTGCTTGTAGCCTGCCAGACGGGCAGCAGCATCCTGTTCGGATTCGGCGAACAGTGCCGGAGCAACATCCGGGAACTGACGCAGCAGCGTCGCATAACGGTTCTCGCCCTTGATGAAGTCCTGATAGGAGTCCGTGGGATCCTTGGAATCCAGGGTGAACTTCTTCTCGGCTTCGGGGTTGTAGCGATAGGTCTGCCAGTAGCCCGCAGAAACCGCCTTGCGAATCTCGAGCTGAGCCTGGTTCATCTTAATGCCGTGGTTGATGCACGGAGCATATGCGATGATCAGGGACGGGCCATTGTACGCTTCTGCCTCGGTCATTGCCTTGAGCACCTGAGCGGGATCGGACATTGCAACCTGAGCAACGTAGACATAGCCGTAAGACATAGCCATCATGCCCAAATCCTTCTTCTTGGTGCGCTTGCCGGCCGCCGCGAACTTCGCAACTGCCGCATGCGGAGAAGACTTGGATGCCTGTCCGCCGGTGTTGGAGTACACTTCGGTATCGAGCACGAGCACGTTGACATTCTCGCCCTGAGCCAGGACGTGATCCAATCCGCCGTAGCCGATATCGTATGCCCAACCGTCGCCGCCGAAGATCCAGAAGGACTTCTTGGTCAGCAGGTCGGCGTTTGCAATAACCTCGCGTGCGAGCGTGCAGGCTTCGCACTTGCAAATCTTGCCATTGGCGAGCCACTCATCCTCATAGGGAGCGCCCACGCCGGTGAGGTCGATGCCTTCTTCGCAAGCTGCCAGCAACTTCTTACCGGCGGTCTTGGAGGCTTCGGCGTCTTCCATATTGTCGAGCCATTCCTGACCCGCTTCCTTGATTGCGCCCTGGCACCACTCAACGGCAATCAGCTTGCGCACGGTGTCTGCCAGCTTTTCACGACGCTGCTTGATGGCCAGCTGCATACCGAAACCGAACTCGGCGTTGTCCTCGAACAGGCTGTTCGCCCATGCCGGACCATGGCCTTCTTCGTTCACGGTGTACGGGCAGGTCGGAGCAGAACCGCCGTAGATGGAGGAGCAGCCGGTAGCGTTCGCAATAATCATGCGATCGCCGAACAGCTGGGTAACGAGCTTGACGTAGGGCGTTTCGCCGCAGCCTGCGCAAGCGCCGGAGAACTCGAACAACGGCTTCTTGAACTGGCTGTCCTTCACGGTCTTCACATTCAGCTCGCCCTTGAATTCAGGCAGCTTCTGTGCGAATTCCCAGTTG
>CAVHAH010000065.1:0-9873 GCA_963633785.1 bacterium | reverse complement strand
GTACATCGTCATCGGCGCGGTGATTATCGTTTCCGTGACCATCGACGTTGTGCGCGGAAAGCTCGAAGCGCGCGCCCGCAAGATGGCGGCCGTCGACTAACGGTTTTTCAAGCGTCCTTCACGGCCGTATCTTTAATGGACAAAGGCTGTGAAGGGCGCTTTTGTTTGTTGCGCAATGCGACTTTAAAAGTGATAGGGAGCGGGAGAAAATGAAGAGACGATTGAAGAAAATGGTTGTGGCCATTCTATTGGCGATATTGGTGAGCACATTTTCCGTGATTACGTTTGCATTTGCCGATTCGGATTGTCCGCATACGGATCTTTTTGTTTGGGATGTTCAGGATGATAATCAATGCGCTTGTATGCGAATTGATGACGAAAGGCATTCATTTACAACGGTATATACTTCGCGAGAGCTTCTCTGTTATGATTGCGGAGAAACGCTCGACAGCATTTCATACAATCTCACAATTACCGGAGAGGAAGAACATTGTTGGGATTATGTTTCAGCGCTTGAATATGAGTGCTATCTTTGCGGTGCAACGATAAAGCTTGAGCCGATTTGCGAACATGAAGACAACATTTTTATGGCGGAAGATGGTTATCTGTATTGCTCCAAATGTGACGCTTTCGGCCTTGGAATGTATCACGATTCCGTCTGCACGCATGAGCACTGCACGATTTATTATCCGGATACGCCGTATGACGAGTACTATCAGTGGGATGCGGATACACATTTGAAACATACACAATTTTACGTTTACAGTGAAGAGGACGATCTCCCCGGATTTTACGATGGAAATTGCGAAGATTGCGGTGCGTGGATACTCTATGATTATGAATCCGGAGCTTACTCGTATGGTGTTACAATCTTCGCGACGTATGACTGGAAATTCGAGTCCGGGTTTGAAGCGCACAATTTTGTCGATGGCGTTTGTGAACAATGTGGTCAGACAGAAAACGCGGCACAGTAATCATTCAAACGACGGGAGGCTGTTTGTGTGAAGGCATACAACTTCTCCTTATTTAGAGAATGTGATAATCTTGCCGCGCAGAGATCGCCGGAAAGAGAAAATATGTTTTTCGTTTTTCCGTTTTTTTCAAATCTGTGAAAATTCACTATTGTCAGTGAGCATGAAAATATGTTATAATAGTAGTTGGAAAATTCCGCACAGGTTTTTTCAATAAAAGTAATTCAAGCGATAGGCATGAATCGGGTTCGGCGTATTGCTTTGTGAATGGGTCTATCAATCAGAAAGGGGAGACACAACACATGTTCAATCCGGAAAAAGTATTTCTGGGCATAGCGCCGATCGGATGGTGCAACGATGATATGCCGGAGCTCGGTGCGGAAAACACCTTCCGTCAGACCGTGAGCGAAATGGCGTTGGCGGGATTCACCGGTTGCGAAATCGGCAACAAGTATCCTTCCGACCCCGCAGTGCTCAAATGGGAGCTCGATTTGCGCGGTATGCGTATCGCTTCGAGATGGTTTTCATCGTTCATTCTGACCGAGCCGATGGAGAAGGTCGAAGCGGATTTCAACCGTGAGCTCGATTTCCTTGCTGCCGTCGGTGCCAATCGCATCAATGTTTCCGAACAAAGCTACTCCATTCAAGGCAAAACCGATATCCCGGTACTGGGCAATCAGAAGCACATCATGGATGATGCGGAATGGGATCGCTTCTGCAAGGGCCTCAACCGTCTGGGCAAGATCGCAAAGGATCGCGGATTCAAGCTCTGCTTCCACCATCACATGGGCACGGTAGTGCAAACGGCCGAAGAAACCGACCGCATGCTGGCAAACACCGATCCCGATTGCGTATTCCTGTGCTATGACACCGGTCATTTCACGTTCGCAGGCGAGGATCCGCTGAGCGTTTTGAAGAAGTATGTTTCCCGCGTGGGTCATGTACATCTCAAGGATATGCGCAGAAGCGTGGTCGATCAGGTGAAGCCCGAAGGCTGGAGCTTCTTGACGGCGGTTCGAAACGGCGCATTCACCGTTCCGGGCGACGGCTGCGTAGACTTCGATCCGATTTTCAAGCTGTTGGCAGATGCCCACTATGAAGGCTGGCTGCTGGTGGAAGCCGAACAGGATCCCGCAAAGGCGAATCCGCTCGAGTATGCCATCAAGGCACGCAAGTTCATTCGCGAACACACCGGTCTTTAATCGGAGGATACGAATATGTATATGGATTATCAACCCGTTCGCGGCTATAATGCGTATCTGACCATGGGTACGACCGATGCGAACACGGGCATGGACGTAGGTCTTTTGATTCTCGAGCCGGGCGACGAATACAAAATCAACGAACCCGAAAAGGAAGTTGCGCTCGATTTGCTCGAGGGCAAAATCGAATTCAAGTGGAACGAGGAATCCCTGATTGCCGATCGTCCGGATACCTTCCACTATGATGCGTACTGCCTGCACGTTTGCAAGGGCACGCCCGTTTCCGTTCGTGCGATTTCCCATGCGGAAATTTATGTTCAGAAAACGGACAACGACCGCACTTTCGATGCGAAGATGTATACGGCGGAAAATATGCTGCTGCAGCATGCCGGCAATCACGGCGAACTGAGCGGCTGTATGCGCCGTGAAATCAAAACCTTCTTCGATTATGAATCCGCACCGTGGTCGAACATGGTGCTGGGCGAGGTTTTGAATCTTCCGGGAAAATGGTCGAGCTATCCGCCGCATCATCATCCGCAGCCGGAGGTTTATTTCTACCGCTTCGATCGTCCGCAGGGATTCGGTGCGGGTTTTGCAAACGGTCAGGTATACCACACCAAGCACAACGGTTGTCTCGTGATCAATCACAGCTTCCATTCTCAGGTAACCGCTCCCGGTTATGCGATGTGCTATATGTGGGGCATTCGCCATCTCCCGAACAATCCCTGGGAGAAGACACGCATCGATGACGAAGAGCACGAGTGGCTCTGGCAGAGCGATGCGAACGATTATATTTTCAAATTGGAGGATTAAGCATGAATACCATTCGACTCACCATGGCACAGGCGCTGGTTCGCTTCCTGGAGAATCAGTATGTTGCGTATGACGACATCGAAATGCCGTTCGTACGCGGCGTGTTCATGCTGCCCGGACACGGCAATGTCGTGGGCCTCGGTCAGGCTCTGCAGCAGGAGCGCCATCGTTTGGAAGTTTATCAGGGCAAGAATGAGCAGGGTCAGGCGCACGTGGCCGTGGCATTCGCCAAGCACATGAAGCGCAAGCAGATTATGGCAGTCACCTCGTCGGTAGGTCCGGGCGCTGCGAATATGGTTACGGCGGCGGCAATGGCAACCGCAAACAATATTCCCGTTCTGATTCTGCCCGGCGACGTATACGCCTGCCGTCAGCCCGATCCCGTTCTTCAGCAGATCGAGCAGCCCTATGATCTTTCCATTTCCACCAACGACGCTTTCCGTCCGGTCTGCCGCTATTTCGACCGCATTCTGCGTCCGGAACAGATTATGAGCGCAATGCTGAATGCGTTCCGCGTATTGACCGATCCCGCAGACACCGGTGCGGTTTGCATCGCATTGCCGCAGGATGTCGAAGGCGAAGCGTATGATTATCCGGAAAGCTTCTTCAAAAAGCGTGTTTGGCAGATTGAGCGCCGTCCCGCTACCGAAATCGCCATTCAGAAGGCCGCAGAGGTCATTCGCAATTCCAAGAAGCCGATGCTGATTTGCGGCGGCGGCGTGCGTTATTCCGAAGCGCATCAGGCATTCCGCAGTTTTGCGGAAGCCTATGGCATTCCCTTCGGCGAGACTCAGGCGGGCAGAAGCGCCATCGTTTGGGATCATCCGCTGAATCTGGGCGGTTTGGGCTGCACCGGTTGTTCTGCCGCAAACGAGATTGCGAAGGATGCCGATTGCGTTATCGGCGTCGGCACTCGCTACACCGATTTCACCACCTCTTCGAAGTGGCTGTTCCGTGAGGATGCGAAATTCGTAAACATCAACGTTTCCGAATTCCAGTCCTACAAAATGGAGGCCACCCCTGTGATTGCCGATGCACGGGACGCCCTCGAAAAGCTCGAAAAGGCGCTCGAAGGCTACAAGACCGGCTACAACGGCGAAATCGAAAAGGCCATCGAAGGCTGGAAGAAGGAATATGACCGCCTGGCGGGCATCGAGTTCGGCGAAGGCTACGTTCCCGAAATCAAGGACGCAAACGCCAACTCCGCATTCACCTATGCGAAGGATATGGACGCTTCCCTCACCCAGACGCGCGTATTGGCAACAATCAACCGTCTGATTGCATCGGATGCTTCCGTGATTGCCGCCGCAGGTTCCCTTCCGGGCTGCATGCAGCGCATGTGGCGTGCGAAGACGCCGGACACCTACAACATGGAATACGGCTATTCCTGCATGGGCTATGAGATTTCCGGTGCTCTGGGCGTAAAGCTCGCAATCGGCGACGAAAAAGAGGTTTATGCAATGGTCGGCGACGGCAGTTTCATCATGCTGCATTCCGAATTGGTAACCGCCATTCAGGAGCACAAGAAGATTAACGTCTGCCTGTTCGACAACGAGAGCTTCGGCTGCATCAACAACCTGCAAAACGGTCAGGGCAACGAATCCCTGTGCACGGAGCTGCGCTATCGCAATCCCGAAACCGGACGCCATGACGGCAAGTTCATGAACGTTGATTTCGCGGCGATTGCACGCGGTTACGGCGCAGTCGGCTATTCCATCCGCACCATGGATGAACTGGTGAAGGCCATCGAAGAATCCAAGTCGATTCACGATCGTCCCGTGTTGTTCGACATCAAGGTTCTGCCCAAATCCATGACCGACGGTTACGGTTCCTGGTGGCGTGTGGGTTCTGTTGAGGTCTCCGAGCGCGAGAGTAATCGCAAGGCCTGGCAGGAGCATCTTGAGCACGAGAAAGTTGCACGCAAATATTGATAATAACAAAAAGGAGAATAGACCATGAGCAAGAAATTGAGAATCGGCGTTATCGGTGCGGGACGCATCGGTAAGCTGCACGCAAACAATCTGGTTTCCCGCGTAAAGGATGCAGAGCTGGTCGCCATTTCCGACGTATACGAGCCGGCGGCAAAGGATTTGGCCGAGAAGCTGGGCGTTGCCAACTACTATTCCGATTACCACAAGATTCTCGAAGACAAGACGATCGACGCAGTGTTCATCTGCTCTTCGACCGACACGCATTCGCCGATTTCCATCGAAGCGGCGCGCGCAGGCAAGCACATCTTCTGCGAAAAGCCGATTGACCACGATCTGGACAAGATTAAGAACGTGCTCGAAGAGGTCAAGAAGGCCGGCGTAAAGTATCAGGTCGGTTTCAATCGCCGCTTTGACCGCAACTTCAGCCATGTGCACGATGTTGTGAAAAACGGCGGCATCGGCGATGTGCACATCGTGAAGGTTACTTCCCGCGACCCCGAGGCTCCGCCGCTGTCTTACGTAAAGGTTTCCGGCGGCATCTTCGTGGATATGACGATTCACGATTTCGATATGGTGCGCTATCTGTCCGGCAGCGAAGTTGAAGAAGTCAGCGCATTCGGCGCTTGCCTGGTCAATCCCGAAATTGCACAGGCGGGCGATGTGGATACCTGCATCATCACTCTGAAGTTCGCAAACGGCGCTCTGGGCGTAATCGACAACAGCCGTCAGGCAGTTTACGGCTACGATCAGCGCATTGAAGTGTTCGGCTCGAAGGGCTGCATCACCGCAGACAACGAAACGCCGAACAACACCACCTACTACACTGCAGACGGCGTGACGAAGGAAAAGCCCCTGTGGTTCTTCCTGGAGCGCTACAACGATGCATTCATTGCAGAAGAGAATGCGTTTGTGGCATCGTGCCTGAATGATACGGATACCGCAGTCGGCGCATTTGACGGTCTGCAGCCGGTGCTGATTGCGATTGCTGCGAAGGAATCCTGTGAAAAGGGCGGCATTCCGGTAAAAGTGAACAAATAAGGAGGAGAACAAATTGAACGCAATCGAAAAGCGCGAGCTCAAGCAATTTGCGGCTGAAATCCGCATTACATTGCTTCAGGAGATGAAGGATCGCGGCTTCGGTCACATCGGCGGATCTCTGAGCGTGTGCGACCTGCTTGCCGTGCTCTACGGAAAAGTAATGCACTATAAGCCCGAAGATCCCAAATGGGCCGATCGCGATAAGCTGGTTTGCTCGAAGGGTCATGCAGGCCCCGCAATCTATGCAACGCTGGCATTGAAGGGCTTCTTCCCGAAGGAAGAGCTGGCAACGCTGAATCGTCCCGGAACGCATCTTCCGAGCCATTGCGACAAGAACAAGACCCCCGGTATCGACTGCACCACCGGTTCTCTCGGTCAGGGCACGTCGCAGGCGGTCGGCATGGCGCTGGGCGATAAGATTAAGGGACGTCCGAGCCGCACATTCCTGATTGTCGGCGACGGCGAACTGAATGAAGGCCAGTGCTGGGAAGCCGCAATGTTCACGGCCGCCAAGAAAGTGAATAATCTGGTTTGGATCATCGATGACAACAAAAAGCAGCTCGATGGCACGACCGACGAAATTCTGCCCGCATTTGATTTCCGCGCAAAATTCGAAGCGTTCGGTTTTGAAGCCATCCGCATCAAGGGCAATGACGTTGAAGCACTCTACGATGTGCTGACCCGTCCCGTGGGCGACAAGCCGCTTGCAATTGTCATGGACAACATCAAGGGCAGCGGTGTTCGTGCTGTGGAAGAAACGGTTTCGAACCACTCGATGACCGTTGATGCAGCTACTTGGGACAGCTATATCCAGGCGGTTCAGGCGGATCTTGAAGCGCTGAAGAAGGAGGGCGTCGAAGCATGAAAGTGATTTATAACGGCTCTGCCGACGTCAAAGCGTTCAAGGACGTCTTTGCAACCATGATTCCTCAGATGATCGACGACGATCCCGATTGCGTATACCTCGATGCGGACCTGATGAGCTGCATCGGCGTGGCGAAGGGCGCAAAAACCCGTTCAGAGCGCATGATCAACTGCGGTATTGCCGAATCGAACATGGTCGGCATCGCAGCAGGTCTTGCAGGCGTCGGCTTCAAGCCCATCTGCCATTCTTTCGCTCCGTTTGCTTCCCGCCGTTGCTTCGACCAGGCGTTCATGTCCGCAGGTTATGCGCACAATGATATCACCATCATCGGCACGGATCCCGGCGTTTGCGCCGCATACAACGGCGGCACGCACATGCCTTTCGAAGATATGGCCATGTATCGTGCACTTCCGGGTGCAACCGTTGTGGATGTTGCCGACTGCGCACAGCTCGAGAACATCTTCCCGAAGCTGGTAAAGCTGCCGGGCGTCAAGTATCTGCGCGTGCATCGCAAGAAGAACGATCTGGTATACGAAGCCGGTTCCGAATTTGAAATCGGAAAAGGCGCCGTGATTCGTGAAGGCAAAGATGTTACCATCATCGCCTGCGGCTTCATGGTCGGCAGAGCGTTGAAGGCAGCAGAAGAGCTGGCAAAGAAGGGCATCGAAGCGGCGGTAATCGATATGTTCACCGTAAAGCCGCTCGATGAAGCGCTTGTGATTGAATACGCAAAGAAGACCGGCTGTGTTGTTGCGGTTGAAAACCACAACAAGTTCGGCGGTCTGACCAGCGCAGTTGCCGAGTGCCTGTCTGAAAACTGCCCCGTTCCGATGGGACACGTGGCCGTTGAAGATGAATTCGGCGAGGTCGGTCCTGTGGATTATCTCGCTGAGCGCTTCGGTCTGACGGCAGAGCACATTGTTGCCGAAACCGAAAAGACTGTTGCTAAGAAGTAAGGCAACACCGCACAAATGAGGTGGTACGATGAATAGTGAATTTTGCGGTAGATGGAATTGCAAGAATCGAAGGTTTACTGGAGGTAAATCGAGATTTTTGCAGCTTCCAGATACCACAAAAGGCGCATTCAGCGTTGCCGCCGAATTGTGCGGGGTGCCGTAATTCTCATTGCATTCAAAAAACAGACCATCGAGCAATCGGTGGTCTGCTTTTCTATATTTACTTTTTCAAATCTTCCTCGGTTTCTTTGATGAAATACTGTGGGCGATGCTTGGTTTCCATATACGTTTTCGCCATATAGCTGCCCAAAATGCCGATACATAACAGTTGAATGCCGCCCAGAAGCAGTATCAGACAAACCAACGTCGGAAATCCCGCCACGGGATCGCCAATCAGAAGTGCCTTGATTGCATAAAACAGTGCCATTAAAACGGAAATGATACAGCAAACAATGCCGCAGCCGGAGGCGAATGCCAACGGGCTTGTGGAAAACGATGTGATTCCGCTAATCGAATACCGAAGCAGAGAGCGCATGGAAAATTTGGTTTTTCCCGCAATGCGATGCGCATTCGGATATCCGATCCATTTCGTATTAAAACCGACCCAGCAATAAATGCCCTTGGTGAAGCGATTGTATTCCTTCATTTCCAGAATGCTGTTGACCACCTGGCGCGTCATCAATCGGAAATCCCGTGCTCCGCTGCGCAAATCGATTTTGGTCAGCTTTCGATAAACGCCGTAGAATGCATTCGAGAAGAACGAACGGATTCGCCCCTCCCCTTCCCTGTCTTCGCGAAAAAGATTCACGCAATCATATTCGCCCTGTTCGAGAATACGGTACATTTCAACGAGATATTCCGGCGGATCCTGCAAATCGGCATCGAGAATCGCAACATAATCGCCCTTCGCATGTTCCAGTCCGGCAAGCATTCCCGCTTCCTTTCCAAAGTTGCGTGAGAACGACAGATACCGCACACGGGCATCGCCTTTGGCGAGATTACGCAGAATTTCGAGCGTTTTGTCTTGTGAACCGTCATTTACAAACAGAAATTCAAAATCCGTTTCCGGAAGTTGTTCGGCAACTTTTTTGATTTCCGCATAAAAAAGGGGAAGCGCATCCTCTTCATTGTAGCACGGAACAACCGCTGAAATCAGCTTTTTCATCGGGATAATTTCTCCTTGATTATTCATACAACCATTATAACATATCCCCGAATCGCACGCAAGCGATATTCCCGAACTGTGCTGCAAACGCCATTTCTCAAAAGCATAGACATTTCGAAAAAAGAGTGCTACAATAAAATTACTTCTCAAGAGGAGTTTCGCTTGAATCAGGAGGAGAACGATATGAAAATTACAAGCAAAGCCGCAATGGAACAGCAGGATCATTTCGGTATCGGAGCGCCCAACGATGCGTATGCGCAATACTTTATCGGTCAGTCTTATCTGAAACCGCTGACGCAGCCGGGCGCCTCCGCTGTTTTTCTCGCCAACGTGACCTTCGAACCGGGTTGCCGCAATAATTGGCATATTCACCATGCATCCAAGGGCGGCGGACAGTTGCTGATTTGCACTGCCGGCGAAGGATGGTACCAGGAAGAGGGCAAGCCCGCCGTCAGTCTGACTCCGGGCACGGTGATTACCATTCCCGCAGAGGTCAAGCACTGGCACGGTGCAAAGGCCGACAGCTGGTTTTCGCACATCGCCGTTGAGGTCCCCGGAGAAAACACGCGCAACGAATGGTGCGATCCCGTGACGGATGAAGAATATCTCAAGCTCAAATAATTTGAAAAACGATTGCCTGCGATTAAGAACCGCAGGCGTTTTTGTTATGCAAGTATATCACTGAATGCGTTCTTCCTTTTGTTCCGTTTTCGAGCCTGCTTTGAAATTGTATAACGGCTTCATGATGTCGATAATATCCACGGAATCACGAATCACATCGATAATATCTTCGAGCGACTTGTATGCCATCGGCGCTTCGTCAATCGTTCCCATATTGACGGATGTGGTGTAAATACCCGCCATGGCCGCTTCATAGCTTTCAAGATTCAGCGTTTCCCGTGCCTTTGCTCGAGACATCAATCGGCCTGCGC
>CAVHAH010000064.1:6589-9949 GCA_963633785.1 bacterium | reverse complement strand
TGGCCGCAATCTCTTCTTCGGTCATGCTTGCGGCGTAATTCTGTGCGCCGACCAGACCGACTTCTTCGCCGTCCAGGAAGATGTACTTCACGGTGCAAGCGGGCGTTTCGCCTGCCAGACCGACTGCCGTTGCCAGAAGCAATGCCGTGCCCGAACCGTTGTCGCCAACGCCGTCGCCGTCAAAGTGCGCCGCAACGATAATCTGCTGGCTTGCATCCTGTCCTTCAACGGTCAGAACGATGTTCGTAACGGGATAGGTTCCGCCGTAGGATTCACACATTTCGGTTTCATAAGCGATTTGATCTTCCGTATAGCCGGCATTCGTCAATTCGCTCAGAATCCATTCGATGGTCGCCTGATGGGTACTGGTGGGATCTTCCTCTTCCCCTTCCGCCACCACATTGCGGTTGTTCAGGTTCGTTCCGATATACTCGAGATACGCCTGCGCTTCATTTGCGAAAACATACTTTTCTTCTTCTGCGAAGGCCATGCTCGACAGCACCAGCGCCAACGCCAGAACCAGCACTATGATTTTCTTCATTTTGAGATTCCCCTTTCATTGAATATGTATAATTATACACCCGAATTGCGATAATTCAACCCTTTTCTGTGTAATTTTTTCAATTCTGTTTTCAATATATACACTATTATCCGTTGCGTGGTTTGCGATTATCTGCTATAATAATGAAAAGAAACATGCAATCGGGAACGGAGGACGGATTATGAAAACAATCGGCATCGGTTTAATCGGCTGGGGCTTCATGGGGCGAACGCATACGGAAGCGCTGCGCAATATAGCGCTGTTTTATCCCGGAATCGATTTTCGCATATCGCTTGAACATATCTGCACCCGAAGAATCGAAAAAGCGCAGGAAGCCGCTGAGCTTTGCGGTTTCAAACGGTTCACCGATGATTACCGCATTCTGCTGGCCGATCCGGCGGTGGATGTGGTTTCCGTTTGCACGCCGAACGCCAATCACGAAGAAATGGTGATTGCCGCTTTGAATGCCGGAAAGCACGTGTACATCGACAAGCCGCTCACCACCGATTCGGAATCCGCAAAGCGAATTGTCGAAGCTGCGAAAAGGGCCTCGGGCAAAACGCGCATGGTCTTCAACAATCGCTATACGCCCGCAGTGCTTCGGGCAAAGGAACTGATTGAAGAAGGGCGAATCGGCGAAATCCTTTCCTTTGAGGTGCGGTATCTCCATTCGGGTTCCGTTGATCCGAATCGCCCGATCGGCTGGAAACAGCAAATGCAGGGAGGCGTTTTGCTGGATTTGGGCAGTCATGCGCTCGATTTGCTGACGTGGCTGATCGGTTATCCGAAGGCGGTCACTTCGCGTTCCCGCAAGCTGTATGCCACACGCCCGACCAAGAGCGGCGAAACGGAATCCGCACTTTCCGAGGATCAGATTCTGATGTTCCTCGAAATGCCCAACGGTGCGCTCGGCACGGTGGAAGCCAGCAAGATTGCCACGGGCACAAACGATGAATTCACCGTTGAATTGCGCGGCAGCAAAGGTGCGCTCAAGTGGAGCGCAATGGATGCCGATTACCTGTATTATTATGATGCGACCCTTCCCGAACGGCCTTTGGGCGGTCTGCGCGGATTCACGCAAATCGAATCGGTGCAGCGTTATCCCGCACCGGGCGGGAGCTTCCTGCCGCCGAAAAACACCATCGGTTGGGATCGGGGGCACGTTCACTGCTATTATACATTCCTGAATGCGCTTGCGCACGGGGAAACACCCGAAAACAGCGTGTTCGACGGTGCGAAACTGCAGCAGCTTCTCGACATCATCCGTTCGGCAGACGGACGTTGGCTGGAGGTGAAAACGGATTGAGAAAAACTTGGATCGAGAAAAATCGGGGTTCTGATTCTGATTCTTGCGCTGCTTCTCCCCCATTGCCTTGCCGAAACGCAGATGTTCGCCGCAAGCGTCGGTAAGGCCGATGCGATTCTTTTGAAGGTGAACGACAGCGCCGTTTTGATTGATGCAGGCTATACCCGTTCCCGTGGAAAAATTCTTGCGGCCATGCGGCAGATGAATATCACGGCGCTCGATGCGGTATTCGTAACCCATACGGATTCAGACCACACCGACGGTCTGGATTGGCTGGCGCAAAGCGATATTCCCATAGGGAATTGGTATGCTTCGGCCTATTTCACGGGCGTGAAGGAAAAAAAGCACCCTGCCGTGAAAGCGGCGAACATTCGCAATCAGGAGGTCATTTGGCTTCGGGCGGGAGATTCCGTGAATGTCGGCGATGCCGTTTTGAATGTTCTCGCCCCCGCCGCCCTCTTTGATACGAAGGACAACGATAATTCTCTGGTGATGATGCTCGAAAGCGCCGATGGGCGGATTCTCCTCGCAGGCGATATGGAATTGCCCGAAGAAGCTCAGCTTCTGAACGATTATTCCGATTTGCGATGCGATGTGCTGAAAGTTGCGAATCATGCCGACGACGATACCACCGGTGAAGCATTCACCCGCGCGGCAAGTCCGAAGCTCGCCGTGATTTCCACCGACAGCTATGAAAAGCCGTCCACCCCGGATGCCGCCGTGCTCGCACGCCTTCAGGCAGTCGGTTCGGAAATCGCCGTGACGCAGGAGGCAACGGGCGGACTGCTGATTCGGTTGACCGAAGGAACGCCGGCGCTTGAGCGCATCGATTTTCCGCAGGCGAACGAGGACATCGCAATCGAGAGCGCCGTTCCCGGAGAAGACCTGATTACCCTTGTGAATCGCGGAAATGAGGATATCGCTTTGGACGGGTGGTATCTCGTATCCGAACGGGGAAACGAATGGTATGTGTTTCCCGACCAAACAATCATTTGCGCAGGCGAACGCCTGACTGTCGGCACAAAATCCAGCACCGCAGCTTATGATCTTCTTTGGGATGAAAAGAAAGTGATTCATAAATCCAAACCCGATGCCATCACGCTGTATGATGCAAACGGTATGACTGTAAGCGTTGCGGAATAAATAAAAAAGGAATCAAATTATGTCTGTTGAAAAGGTTAAAGAGTATTTGGACACATTCGGATTCGGCGACCGCATTATTGTTCCCGAAAAATCCAGTGCGACCGTAGAAGAGGCCGCCATTGCCATCGGCTGTCTGCCCAAGCAGATTGCGAAAACCATGTCGTTCTTTCAGGGAACGGCGGAAGGCGAAAATGCAGACGGTTCAAAGCACACCTCTGCGGTTTTGATTGTAATGGCGGGAGATGCCCGTGTTGACAATCGGAAATACAAAGCGCTGTTCCATCAAAAGGCGAAAATGATTCCCGGCGATGCCGTGGAAGAGGCCGTCGGTCATGCGCCGGGCGGCGTTTGCCCGTTTGCGGTAAAGGAT
>CAVHAH010000064.1:0-6579 GCA_963633785.1 bacterium | reverse complement strand
GTAAAGGATGATGTGAAAACCTACCTGGATGTTTCCCTCAAGCGGGTCGACCACGTCTATCCCGCCGCAGGCAGCGACCACAGCGCCGTGAATCTGACCGTGGACGAACTGGAAAAGGCCGCCCATGCCGTTGAATGGATTGATGTGTGCAAAATCATCGAAGGTTGAATCCTGTCGGTATTTTTAATGCGGTACAGGTTGACTGTTTACGGAATATTTATGTATAATGAAGGTACAGAATGAGGTGAGCGCATGAATGCGGTTCAAGCCGAACGGGTTTTGCAATCGCTTGCGGAATTGTATCCGCAGGCACGCCCCGAATTGAATTTTTCCAACCCGTTTGAAACGCTGATTGCCACAATCCTTTCCGCACAGTGCACCGATAAACGCGTGAATCTGGTTACGGCGAAGCTGTTTCCCATCGCACCCGATGCGTTTGCAATGGCGAAACTGTCGCAGGAACAGCTCGAAGATTTGATTCGCGAATGCGGCCTGTATCACAGCAAGGCGAAAAACATACTCGCCGCATCGAAAGCACTGGCGGAGGAATACAACGGCATCGTCCCCAACACCCGTGAAGCGCTGATGCGATTGCCGGGAGTCGGGCAGAAAACCGCGGGCGTGGTATTGATGGCGGCATTCGGCGAGCCTCAGATTCCCGTGGATACGCATGTGTTCCGATTGTCGCACAGAATCGGTCTGTCGCAGGAATCAACGCCCGAAAAGGTGGAAATCGAGCTGCGCGCGCTTCTGCCGAAAGAAAGCTGGACATTTGCGCATCACCTGTTAATCTGGCACGGGCGGCGCATATGCTTTGCGAGAAAGCCGAATTGCGGCGGCTGTATTTTATCAAACGGATTGTGCGAAAAGAATTTCAATCCCGAAACGGAGTAAGACTATGGCATTGTTTGTAGATATCGTTACCATTACCGCGAAAGCGGGCGACGGCGGCAACGGCTGCGTGTCGTTTCATCGTGAAAAATTCGTGCAGGCGGGCGGTCCCGACGGCGGCGACGGCGGACGGGGCGGCGATGTGATTTTCGAAGCATCCGAACGCATGCACACATTGATGGATTTCCGCTATACACGCAAATTCACCGCAGGAAACGGCGAGGACGGAAGTGCGAACCGCAAAACGGGCAAATCCGGTGCCGATGCCGTGATTCTCGTTCCCCCGGGAACCATCGTACGTGAAAAGGCCACCGGCAAGCTGCTTTTGGATTTGTACGAGCCCGGCGTTCAAAAAGTGCTCGTGCACGGCGGCAAGGGCGGATTCGGCAATCAGCATTTCGCAACCCCCACACGGCAGGCGCCCCAGTTTGCGAAGCCCGGCGAGAAGCGCCCGATTATCGAATTGACGCTTGAATTGAAATCCATTGCGGATGTCGGTCTGGTCGGTTTCCCGAACGTGGGCAAATCCACGATTCTCTCGGTGGTAACGGCGGCACGTCCGAAAATCGCAAATTATCATTTCACCACGCTCACGCCGAACCTGGGCATCGTGAAGCAGGGGCCGTACAGCTTCGTAATGGCGGACATCCCCGGTCTGGTCGAAGGTGCGGCAGAGGGCATCGGTTTGGGACACGCCTTCCTGCGCCATGTGGAGCGCACCCGTTTGCTGCTGCACGTGATTGACGTTTCCGGCAGCGAGGGCCGTGATCCCGTGGAGGATTACGAAGCCATCATGAAGGAGCTCGAGGCCTACGGCGATTTGAAGAACCGCCCGATGATTGTGGTTGCGAATAAAATGGATCTTCCGGGCGCAGAGGAAAACCTCGAACGCCTGCGTGAACACCTGAAGGATTCGGGCATTCGGATTTACGCAATCTCGGCGGCAACCAGACCCAAGCTGGATGAATTGATGTACGCCACGGCCCGTTTGCTCGACACCTGTCCTCCCGCAGAACCGTTCGCCGAAGAAGAATGGGGCGAACTGGATCAGGGCGATGAGAATGCGTTTGAAATCGAGCGCGACGGTGCGGCATTCATCGTAAGCGGCATGGCGATGGATCGTCTGGTTGAATCGGTGAATTTCGACAGCGAAGACTCCATCAACTTCTTCCACAGATCCCTGCGTCGCCTGGGCGTAATCGATGCGCTGCGTGAACAGGGCGCAAAGGAAGGCGACACGGTGGTCATCGGCGAAATGGAATTTGATTTTGTGGAATAAACGGAGGAAAATATTATGACAACCAAACAGCGTGCGGCGCTTCGCGCGATGGTAAATACCATGGAACCTGTTTTGCAAATCGGCAAAGACGGCATCACGGACAATCTGGTCAAGCAGTGCTGGGATGCGCTGGAGGCGCGGGAACTGATCAAAGTGAATGTTCAGAAGAATGCGCCGTATACCGCGCGGGAAGCCTGCGAAGCGCTGTGCGAACGCGTACACGCCGAACCCGTACAGACCATCGGCAACCGCTTCTCCATTTATCGTCAGGCCCGTGAAAACTCGAAGATTCATTTGGAGGAGCTGTAAGTCGATATGAAAATCGGCATCATGGGCGGCACTCTCGACCCCGTTCACAACGGGCACCTCGAAATTGCGCAGGCGGTACGTCTGGCTTTGCAGCTGGATCGCATAATGCTTCTGCCCGCAGGAGATCCGCCCCACAAGAAGCGTGAATCGGACAAGCTGGATCGGCTGGAAATGGCGAAGCGTGCGGCGGCGGGCAGAAACGATTTGTTCGTTTGCGATATGGAGATTACCCGCAAGGGAACCACCTACACCGTGGATACGCTTCGTGCGCTGCATGAAAAACAGCCCGATGTTCAATGGGTGTATATCGTGGGGTCGGACACGCTGAATATTCTCGACAGCTGGCGCAATTTCTCGGAGATTGCGAAAATGTGTTCCTTCGCCGTTGTCGAACGCCCCGGAGCACAGACCGTTGACGAACACGCCCGATTCCTGAAAGAAAAATACGGCGCGCGGATTGCGTTCGTTCCCGTAACGGGGCCGGACATTTCCTCAACGGAGATTCGTTCGCGTGTCGCCCGAAATTTAAGCATTCACGAATCGGTTCCCGAATCGGTGGAAACCTACATTCGCGAACACGGATTATATCTTTGCGGTTATACGCAAAACGAACTGGAAGTGCTTTTGAGCGAAAGGCTGAAGCCCGCGCGATTCCGCCATACGATGGGTGTGGCCGAAACAGCGGAGCATCTGGCGCGCAAATACGGCGCCGATCCGATGCGTGCAAAGCTGGCGGGTATGCTGCATGATTGCGCAAAAAGCATGGATTATCCTTCGATGGTGGCATTGGTGAAAGGAAACGTTCCCGATTTGGATGAAGAGGAGCTGGCAACGGAGCCCGTTTTGCATGCGCCTGCGGGAATGCTGCTCGCACGGGATGTTTACGGCGTTCGGGATTCGCAGATTCTCACCGCCATTCGCCGCCATACGCTGGGCGACAAGAATATGTCACTGCTCGATGCGATTGTCTTCGTGGCCGATTTCATCGAACCGAGCCGAAGACCCTTCGCCGGTTTGGAAGATGCACGCTATGAAGCGGAAAAGGATATTTGGTCGGCGATGCGATTGTGCGCCCGTTTGAGCAACAGCTTTATCATCAGCCGTGGCGAGAAACCGCATCCCCGAAGCCGTGCCTTAATCGGCGATTATGCCGAATAAAGGCCAACCTCAGTATTTTCCCTGCACAATTATGTGGGCAAACAGAATTTGAAAGGAGCGGACTTATGTCTAACGAAATGCGTGATCTGGCGCTGAAAATGGCGCAGATTTTGGACAAAAAAGGTGCGATTGACATCGAGATTCTGGAGGTTTCGCATCTGACGAGCATCACCGATTACTTCCTGTTCGCAAGCGGACGCAATATTCAGGCGGTGCATTCTCTTTCCGAAGATTTGGAAGACAAGCTGGCCGAGGAGCAGATTGTGGCACGTCGGCGTGACGGCGTACACGATTCTCGCTGGATTGTTCTGGATTTCGGCGGCGTGATTGTTCACCTGTTCCATCCGGAAGAGCGGCTGTATTACAATATCGAACGCCTCTGGCGTGACGGTGAAAATCAGGTGCCGTTTGTATCGATTGACAAGATTGAATCCTCCGACGAGGCTTCAAATTCGTAAAGCGAAGACAATCGACGACAAAATCGGAATTTTTCGGCGCAGTGTGTTTCCCTTGCAATACCGCAATTCGGAAACACGCCGAAGTATCGAAGAGGAGCAGCATTGAGCACTATGAACCGCAAACATATCATCTACAATCCCGAAATGGAATGCATGAGCCGTGACGAACGCCTGAATCTTCAGGGTGAACGTCTGCGCAAGCTGGTTAAATATGAATACGAAAACGTAAAAGTTTATCGTGAACGCATGGATGCGAAGGGCGTTCGCCCCGAAGACATCCGCTCGGTGGAAGACATTGTTCTTCTTCCGTTTATGGAGAAAACCGACCTTCGCGATCAATGGCCCTACGGTCTGTTCGCCGCACCGATGAAAGACATCGTGCGCGTGCAGGGTTCCTCCGGCACAACGGGACACCCGATTATCTCGGGCTATACCCGCCACGACCTCGACGTATGGTCTGAAATGATGGCAAGAACGCTGGCGGGCGCAGGCTGCACAAGCAACGACATCGTGCAGGTGGCCTACGGTCTCGGCCTGTTCACCGGCGGTTTCGGCGGCGTACAGGGCGCTCAGAAAATCGGCGCCATGGTGATTCCGATGTCGTCGGGCAACACACAGCGTCAGATTATGATGATGCGTGAATTGGGCACAAGCGTGCTTTGCTGCACGCCGTCGTATGCGACCTATTTGGGCGAAACCATTCGCGAAATGGGTTTGGATCCGAAGAAGGATTTGAAGCTGAAAGCCGGTTGCTTCGGCGCAGAACCGTGGACGGAGGAAATGCGCAAGCGCATCGAGGAGCTTCTGGAAATCGATGCGTGCGACATCTACGGTTTAACGGAGATTTGCGGCCCCGGCGCATCGTTTGAATGTCTGGAAAAGCACGGCATGCACATCAACGAGGATCACCTGATTGCCGAGATTATCGATCCCGTCACGGGCAAACAGCTCCCCTACGGGCAGAGCGGCGAACTGGTATTCACCACAATCACCAAAGAAGGCACGCCCATGCTGCGCTACCGCACGCACGATATCTGCACGCTGGACGCCACGCCCTGTGCCTGCGGCAGAACCACCGTTCGCATGGGCAGAATCACGGGCAGAACCGATGATATGCTGATTATTCGAGGCGTGAATGTGTTCCCCAGCCAGATTGAATCGGTGCTGGTAAGCGTTCCCGGCGTTGCACCGCACTATATGCTGATTGTGGATCGCGTGAATTCCTCGGACACGCTGGAAGTTCAGGTGGAAATGACCGACGAGATGTTCTCCGACACCGTTTCTCACATCGAAGACGTTCGCCAATCCATCATCGGACAGATCAAGAGCGTGGTGGGCATTGCCACCAACGTCAAGCTCGTGGCGCCGAAATCCATTCCGCGCTCCGAGGGCAAGGCAAAGCGTGTAATCGACAAGCGCAAGCTGTAATAGGAGGGAAAGCGCATGTTTATTCAACAGATTTCCGTATTCCTTGAAAACACTCCCGGCGCATTGCGGGATTTGACGCGCGTTCTGGGCGTGGGCGGCATCGATTTGATGGCGCTGTCCATTGCCGATACGCAGCATTTCGGCATCGTTCGCCTGATTGTCGCAAGCGACAAAATCGACACGGCCGTGGAGCTTTTGCGCGCCTCGGGATACACTTCTCGCGTGAACAATGTGTTGTGCGCGCGTGTGAAGGATGAACCGTTGGGGCTTTGCACGCTGCTTGAAAAGGTATCGCAGGTGGGCGAATCGGTTGAATACCTGTATTCGTTCCTGCGCGGAACGGGCAGCGATGCGATGATGATTTTCCGCCTCTCTCATCAGGAGACCGCCGCAGACAAGCTGGCGGAACTGGGCGTGGAATTCCTCGGGCAGGATGCCATCGACCGACTGTGATTAAAGAAGGACAATCAATATGAAAAAGAATCCTGCGGTTCGGTCGATGCTCACATTGGCTTTCTATCTGGTTTTGCTAATCGCCATGTGGTCGATAATCGCCAAGTGGGTATACCCGACCACAACCGATTTATCCCGTGCGAAAGATTTGGTGAAGAATCACTCCGCACTGATGGTTCAGCTGGCGGAAAACAGCGCCGACAGCACACAATGGACGGGCATCACCGAAACGGATACCGTCGAATCGCTGTATGAAACCTATTGCGTGACTTATGTCGAAACCGAAAACGGCATCACACGCTTCTATATGAAGGTTTCCGATGCGAATACTTCTCATGCACTGGCTTACGCCCCGAACGGCGAATACCTGCCGCCCGAGGGTGAATGGGTGAAAACCGAAGCGGATAACATTGTTCAATACACGCTCGGCTCAACGACCATCACCGTAAAGCCGCTGGGTGAACAATTCTTCTATGAAGAGAGCGTTACCGCTTAAGCGAAGCGCAAAAGGCGCATTCAGCGTCGCCGCCGAATTGTGCGGTGCTGCCTTAGGGCGTGTTTCTAAAATTCCCTAAACTGCAATTTTGGCATCTTTTCCGCCAT
>CAVHAH010000063.1:0-10065 GCA_963633785.1 bacterium | reverse complement strand
AATCTATACTATGGCGCTCGCCTGCGGGAATGAAGCGGGGGAATGGATGTTTCGCAAACGCCCGTTTGAGATAATGCCCAACGCAATCGATGTTCGTGCGTTTTTTCCGAACGAGGCGGAACGTGAAAATGTGCGCAATGAATTGAACGGATGCGGCAAATGTGTTCTGATGCACATCGGCAATTATTCACAGGCGAAGAATCCGCTTTTCTTGATGCATCTCATGGAAAAGTTGGATGAAAATCATGCGCTTTGGATGATAGGCGACGGGCCGCTTCGCGAACAGGCGGAACAATACGCAACGGCGCATGCGTTGAATAATCGGGTGGTATTCATTCCGCCCCGAAACGATATCGCACGGCTGATGCAGGGGGCGGATGCGCTTCTGTTGCCGTCTTTGTTTGAAGGATTTCCGACGGTTGCGCTTGAAGCACAGGCGGCGGGACTTGAAACATTGCTTTCGGAACACGTTACACGCAAAGTTGCGTTTTCGCAGGATGTCCGTTTTCTGCCGCTTGAGCAGGAAGCATGGCTGAACGCAATCGGAAATATTTCCGATGCGGAGAAAAGTCATCGTGCAAAAGCGGCGGATGAGGCACTTATTTTGAACGGATATGATCTTCCGAGTGCCGCAAAAGCGCTCGAGGAACGATATTTGAATATGCAGTAGGAGGAAATGCATTGTCTGAAAATGAATTGGAATCCTCAAAAACTTCCAAACAGCGCAAATCACTGTTTCACTCGGTAGTTGTTCTCGCATGGCCGGCGATGATCGAACAGGCCCTGCAAACGATTGTTCAATATGCGGATTCGGCAATGGTCGGTGCTCTCGGCGTTCAGGCAACCGCCTCTGTCGGCTTAACAACAACGGTCACATGGTTGACAAACTCGCCGCTGTGGGCGCTTGGAACGGGCGTTCTGGCGTGTATCGCAAAAGCGGTCGGCGAACGGGATTCGCAAAAGACGCGCAGTGCGGCATTGCAGGCGATTTGGATGGCGATTATCGGAGGCCTGGCGTTGATGCTGATTACCGAAACGGTTGCGCCTTTCCTGCCGAGCTGGTTAAATGCCGATCGGGAAATTCGCCGAGACGGGTATCTGTATTATGCAATCGTTTGCGCACCGATGATTTTTCGCGCCCTGTCTGTGATTCTCGGCAGTGCATTGCGTGCTTCGGGAGACGCCCGAACGCCGATGCTGGTCAATCTCGGCATGAATATCATCAACATCGTGTTGAATCTGTTTATGATTTTCCCGACACGAGAGGTTTCTGTGCTCGGCAATCAATTCACCCTGTTTGGTTTCGGCTGGGGTGTAACGGGTGCGGCGGTAGCCACGGCGATTTCCGTGGTATTCAGCGGAAGCTTTATGCTTTTGCGCGTACTGCAAAGTCCGACGATTTCTCCCAAAAAGCTCGTGCGAAAATCAAAACGCGATTTGTGGGACGGAAAAACCATGCGGGAATGTATTCGCGTGGGATTGCCGGTTGCGCTTCAGAACTTAGGCGTATTCTCCGGTCAGGTCGTTTTCTCCGCACAGGTTACGGCGCTCGGACAGACCGCATTGGCCACGCATTCTCTGGCACTCACGGCGGAAGAAGCGTTTTACATTCCGGGCTACGGCATGCAGGCGGCGGCCTCTACGCTTTCGGGCATCGCCTTGGGCGAACGGGATGAAAAGAAACTCAATCGAACGTCCCGCATGGTGTTGGCCATCAGCGTGATGCTTATGACGATTACGGGTACAATCCTGTTTCTGATTCCCGAAACGATGATGTCGCTGTTTACCTCCGATGCCGATGTGATTGCCGCAGGCGGACGGATTCTGCGCATTGTCGCTTGTTCCGAACCGCTTTACGGAGCGATGATTATATTCGAAGGCATCTACCACGGCGTCGGACAAACGAAATATCCGTTCGCCGTAGCGCTTTCGACGATGTGGATTGTTCGCATCGGCGGAACGCTGCTCTGTCTGCGTGTGTTCGGATTGGGATTGACGGCGGTTTGGCTGTGTATGGTGGCAGACAACGTGTCTCGCGCGCTGCTTTTGGGCATTCGCTTTTATACGGGGCGATGGAAGCGGTCCCTCGGATTCTCAAACTCAGTTGAAATGAACTGAAAACCCATTCTTAGAATGTCAAGAATATTTTAATGGATGAATAAATTTCGCCTTGTGTCTTGACAAGGCTCCTGCGGCGGTATACAATACACCTATAGATTCTGCGGGATGACGTGAGAACACGGTTTCAAGAAATGTCTTTTCAGAGAGAATGCGTCGAGCGGCTGTGAACGCATTTATTGTACAGCTTGGAATTACCATCTTACCGACCGTTAGCGCATCGGGTGCGATACAGCCCGAACATGAGTGATTGCTATGGCAATCAAGTTGGGTGGAACCACGGGTAATAGAACTCGTCCCTTCATATATTGAAGCGGACGAGTTTTTTTCTCGCAAACAGAAGGAGGATACACAATGAAGCTGATTGTAAACGGAATTCCGATGGAAGTGGAAGACGGCGTAAACGCATTGGATCTTTCGGGAAACATTTCGAAAGAAGTGAAGAAAGAAGCCCTGGCGGCACGCCTGAATGACCGAGTGATTTCACTGGTTACGCCGATTCACGAAGACGGCGTTCTGGAGATTCTGAATTTCTCCGATGAAGACGGTCGCCGTACGCTGCGCCATACGGCCAGCCATGTGCTCGCACAGGCGGTGAAGCATCTCAAGCCCGAAGCAAAGCTTGCCATCGGCCCTGCCATTGACAACGGCTTCTATTACGATTTCGACGTGGACGAGCCGTTTACGCCCGAATTCCTGGCCGCTGTCGAGAAGGAAATGCAGAAGCTGATTAAAAAGAACGAGCGCGTTGAACGCTTTGAATTGCCTCGCGCGGAAGCGTTGGAACTGATGAAGGATGAGCCGTACAAGGTAGAGCTGATCAATGATCTGCCCGAGGAAGCAACGCTTTCCTTCTATCGTCAGGGCGATTTCACCGATTTGTGCGCAGGCCCGCATCTTCCTTCCACCGGAAAGATTAAAGCGGTCAAGCTCATGAGCATCGCAGGTGCCTATTGGCGCGGCAGCGAAAAGAACAAGATGCTTCAGCGCATTTACGGAACGGCATTCACCTCCAAGGAAGAATTGGATGCCTACATCGCACGCATTGAAGAGGCAAAGAAGCGCGACCACCGCAAACTGGGACGTGAATTGAACCTGTTTGCATTCCGCGATGAAGCTCCCGGATTCCCGTTCTATCTGCCCAAGGGAATGATTCTGAAGAATACCCTGATTGATTTCTGGCGTGAAATTCACCGCAAGTGGGATTATGTCGAAATCTCCACGCCGCAGATTATGCGCCGCACGCTGTGGGAAACTTCGGGACACTGGGATCACTATAAAGAGAATATGTACACCACGGTTATCGACGATGAGGATTTCGCAATCAAGCCGATGAACTGCCCCGGCAGCATTCTGACCTACGAGCTGGATACGCATTCTTACCGCGACCTTCCGTTGCGCTACGGCGAGCTGGGTCTGGTACATCGCCACGAACTGTCCGGCGCACTGCACGGAATGTTCCGCGTTCGCTGCTTCACGCAGGACGATGCGCATATTTTCCTGACGCAGGATCAGATTAAGGACGAAGTTGTGCGTATTGCACAGTTGTTTGATGAGGTGTACAACATCTTCGGTCTGCCGTATACCATCGAGCTTTCCACCATGCCGGAGGATCATATCGGTTCCGTGGAAGATTGGGATGTTGCTACGAATGCACTTGCGGAGGCTATTAAGTCCATCGGCAAGACCTACGAAATCAACGAAGGCGACGGCGCATTCTACGGCCCGAAGCTGGACTTCCACATTCAGGATTCTCTCGGACGTACCTGGCAGTGCGGCACGATTCAGCTCGACTATCAGTTGCCCGGACGTTTCGATTTGACCTATGTCGGTGCGGACAGCGCAAAGCATTGCCCTGTGATGATTCACCGAGTGGTGTTCGGTTCCATCGAGCGTTTCATCGGCGTGATTACCGAGCATTTTGCAGGCGCATTCCCGCTGTGGCTGGCACCGGTTCAGGTGAAAATCATGACGATTGTCGATCGTGCAGACGATGCCGCCAAGAAGCTGCGTGATCAGCTGGAGGCGCAGGGCATTCGCACGGAAATCGATTTGCGCAACGAAAAAATCGGCTTCAAGATTCGCGAAGCACAGATGATGAAAGTTCCGTACATGCTGATTCTGGGCGATAAGGAAGCGGAAAGCGGCGTTGTGGCAGTGCGCTCCCGCAAGAGCGGCGATTTGGGCACGATGACGCCGGAAGAGCTGCTCAAGAAGCTCCATGCGGAAATCGCTTCCAAGGAAATCTAAGACAACAGACTTATTTAGCGATGCGATAATTTAAGTCGCATCGCTTTTTATAGGCTTGTTTATCGAAAGGTGTTTGTGTTATAATCATTTTAGCCATTAAGCATATAATAAAAGGAGGTAGGAATGTGAACAGGGCTATCGCGGACAGAGAATTCGAAACGATTGTTTGGGAAAAAAGCAAATCGGTGTGCTATCAGGATATCGTATTCTTTTCGCTCAACGATAAGAATGCCGCCGATGATCCGAATACTGTGATTATCGCAACGAAGCGCAAAAACGACATAAAATGGTATCGTTTGAATGCCCAAACGGATAAACGCGAAGTAATTTTCCCGATTCAGCCGCTGATTCAGAAGATATACAGCGGTGCATTTGACAGTATTAACTGCGTTGAAGACGATTGGAGCAAATTCTCACTGGATGATAATCGGCATTTGCTGGTTCGCAGCGATTACGAATTCATTTTCACACGCGCCCTTTCCGAGGTTGTAAAGGACGGGAAATGCGATATCACACAAACGTGGCAGGGGATTGCTCAGGCGTTGCTGAAGTATTATATGACGGACGATGAAGCCGTTGAACAGCTTACGGATATACTGAATGCGCTTGACTTTGCCGAATATCCGGATACCTTTATGGCGATTTCCCAATCGGTGGACGTGGATGAAGAGTCTCTGGAGGATGATGTCCTCTCGATTGCGGGCAAGATTTACAATGCGGATCCGAGCAAAATGTTTCCTCCTTGCGTAGCGAAATTCCTGCTGAATGTCTATGACGGTGAATGCAATCTCGGGAATGCGGATGCGGCGTGCGATCTCGGTTCACTCTATTACACGGGACGAATCGGCGAACAGAACTACGCTAAGGCCGTTCACTATTATACCATCGCCGCCAACGGCGGTTCCCGTCAGGCGCAGGAAAATCTGGGCTACTGCTATTACTACGGTCGGGATGTCGGAGTGGATTACGAAAAAGCGTTCCACTATTTTGCGCTCGGCGCTTTTGACGGACATCTGCGTTCGCTGTATAAGATCGGAGATATGTATCGCTATGGTCTTCATGTAGAGAAAAACGAACATGAGGCCTTCTATATCTATCTGTATTGTATGCAAACGTTGACACAACAAGCCACGCCGCTGGTGGGAGCGGATGTGATGATGCGTCTGGGCGATTGCTATTCCGAGGGAATCGGAACAGAAGTGAATTATAAAGAGGCTTTGAATTGCTATCAAAAAGCGGAACAGTTGTTCTATGAGCGGCTGATGAATGGCGATTTCATGATTCGCAGCGGCTATGAAAAAGTGATTCGTGCGCAGGCGGAGGTTCGCAAAAAGATGCAGACGGAGCTTCCGGATTTTGATTGGAAGGAGTAAGTAAGATGTCGAAAATTGTAATTTTGGATGGATTCACCATTGTCCACGGGGATATGAACTGGTCGGGAATCGAAAAGATGGGGGAGTGCGCTGTTTATGACCGCACGCCTCAAAGCGAAACCATCGCACGAATCGGCGATGCGGAAATTGTTCTGACGAGCAAAAATCTGATTACCCGAGAAGTGCTCGACGCCTGCCCGAACATTCGCTATATCGGCGTGTTGGCCACGGGCTATAATGTTATTGATGTTGCGGAAGCAAAAAAGCGGGGCATTGTGGTTACAAACGTGCCTGCATACGGAACGATGTCCACGGCACAGCACGCGATTGCACTGCTGTTTGAAATCACGAACCATGTCGGACATTACAACCAACTGGTGCACGACGGCGCATGGACACGCAGCCAAGATTTCTGTTTCTGGGATGAACAGCTGATGGAGCTTGCGGGAAAAACGATGGGCATTTTAGGATTCGGCAGAATCGGACGCACAATCGGAACGGTTGCCCGTGCGATGGGTATGCGTGTGATTGCCTGTTCGCCGCACCCGTCTGAGGAAGGGCGTAAAATCGCAGAATATGTATCGCAGGATACGCTGTTTGCCGAAGCGGACGTGCTTTCGCTGAATTGCCCGCTTACGGATGCCACCCGTGAAGTAGTCAATCGGGATTCTATTGCCAAGATGAAAGACGGCGTGATTCTGATTAACAACGGACGCGGCCCACTGCTGAATGAAAAGGATGTTGCCGAAGCGCTGAATACAGGAAAAATGCGCGCGGCCGGATTGGACGTTGCGTGTACAGAACCGATTCCGGCAGACAGCCCGTTGCTGAATGCCAAAAACTGTGTAATCACGCCCCATATTTCATGGGCCACCCCGGAAAGCCGCGCGCGGTTGATTCAAATTGTCGAAGATAATCTGAGAGCCTTTTTGAATGGAGCTCCCATCAATCAGGTAAACTGATTACTGTGCAAGGCGAATTGCCATCCAAACCTCTTCGTAGAGATCCATGCAATCGGTGATGTCGTGGAAGAATTCACAACGTTCGATCACTTCATCCGAAGGATTCATAACTGCGTAGATGCGTTCATCCTCGTCTTTCAAACTGTCCGCAACAGCCTGAATCGGAGAAGAATAGGTGATATAATCCATATTCATCTTCGCAATGTCTTCGCGGCACATGAAATTGATGAACGCCTCTGCGCATTCTTTGTTTTGGCTGCCCTTCGGAATGCACATGCCGTCTACCCAAACATTGCTGCCCTCTTTGGGAACCACATAGTTCAGCTTTTCGTTCTTGTTCATGGCATAGATGGCATCACCGGAGTAAATCACAGCGAGTGCCGCTTCATTGCCGACCATCTTATCCTTTGTTTCGTCGAGCATGTAACCTGCGGGAATGCCGCTTGTTTTCTGATTGACCAGAAGTTCTTCCGCTTCCTTCAATTCGCTCTCTGTGCGGGTATTCATCGAATAACCGAGCTTTTTGAGCGCAAGGCCGATGGTATCGCGCTGAGAATTCATCATCAGCACCTGACCGGAATAGGTTTCATCGAAGAGAACATCCCAGGAATCGATGGTTCCGGAAACCATGTCCGTATTGTAGAGAATGCCGAACGTGCCCCACATATAGGGAACGGAATACTGTCCTTCGGGATCGTAATCAACGCTCTTCATCCATTCGATAAGACCTTCACGGTTGGGAATGTCATCGAGATTCAGCGTTTCCAGACGATCTTCCGCAATCAGGCGCTCGATCATATAATCGGACGGGAAGATGATATCGTACATTGCGGCACCGGCTTCGAGCTTGGTGTACATTTCTTCGTTTGTCGTATAATTCACATATTCAACCGTTGCGCCGGTTTCCGCTTCAAACATATCGATTACGGTCGGATCGATGTAATCATAGCAGTTGAAAACCGTGAGCGTAGTGCCTGCGAAAGACTGGTTCTCGGCAGTCTGTGTGCCCGCTTCGGTTGCAGACGGTTCTTCGGTGGCTTCAGCGGCTGCTTCGGTGGTTGCGGGAGCCTCCGTGGCGGTGGCAGTTTCGGCTGTTTTGCTTGAGCAAGCCGTTAAGGACAAAACCATTGCGAGCATAAGCATCACAATCAGAGAAACTCGGGCAATCTTTTTCATAGCAATCGTCCTTTCAAATCAGTTTTTCATATCCTCAAGGCTGGACCGACGGTTAACGACGAGCAACAGCACCAGGATGACGATGAACATGAGGGTCGACAGCGCATACATGGTCGGTTCCACGCCGCGCCGTGCCGCAGAGTATACAATCATGGAAAGGTTCTGGTCGGTGCTGGATGTGAAATACGAAATCACGAAATCATCCAGCGACATGGTAAACGAAAGCAAAGCTCCCGTGACAATCCCGGGCATTACCTCGGGAATGATTACCTTCCAAAGCGCACTCATCGGGTGACAGCCCAAATCGAGCGCCGCCTCATAAGTGTTCGGATTCATCTGGCGCAATCTCGGCAGCACCGAGAACAGCACATACGGCGTATCGAATGCGATATGCGCCAGGAGCATCGTTGCACGTCCGAGTGGAATTTTCACGAAAATGAACATCAGCATCAGCGAAACGCCCGTTACGATGTCCGGTGTGGTCATCGGCAGATACGAAACGTTAATCAGCAGATTCGCCCAGCCTTTTTTCATTGCGTGAAGGCCGATAGCGCCGAATGTTCCGAGAATCGTTGCGGCCACGGTTGCTTCAACGGCCACTCGAACCGTGAGAATCAATGCCTGAATGATGTCCTGGCGCTGAATCAGTTTCAGATACCAGTTGAATGTGAATCCTGTCCACTCCGCACGGGAAACGGATGCGTTGAACGACAGCGCAATCATCATTGCAATCGGGAGATACAGAAATGCGAGCACGAGGGCGAGATACGTTCCCTTCAGCCCACGGGAAAGGCGATTCTTTTTCACCACAGACCGCCTCCTTCTCCGTCAGGATCCACGCGGCGCAGAAGACCGACGGAAATCAGAATCAGCACCATCATCACCAAAGACATCGCACTGCCTACGTTGCGGTTATTCATGGTGATATAGTATTCTTCGATCATGTCGCCCATCAGGTAGATATTGCCGGAGGACATCAATCGGGAAACCGCAAAAGTCGTAACCGCGGGCATGAAAACCATCGTAATGCCACTTACCACGCCGGGAATGCTCAGCGGAAGCACCACACGCAGCAGCACGCGAATCGGATTTGCACCGAGATCCTCTGCGGCTTCGATTACGCGCGAATCCAGTTTCTTGAGCACCGTGTAAATCGGCAGAATCATAAACGGAAGAAAGTTGTAAACCATGCCGAGCAAAACGGCGCCTTCCGTTCCGATCATTTTCACTTTCGCCATGCCGAGCGATTCCAGAATCGTGTTGATTACGCCGTTGTTTTCCATCAGCGTCATCATTGCATAGGTGCGAAGCAGGAAATTCATCCACATCGGCACCAGCACCAGCACCGTCAGCGATTTGTGTTTCGACATATCCTTGCTTGCCATGAAATAGGCGGCGGGATAGCCGATGAGCAAACAAAGAATCGTGCAGTACAATGCAAGCTTCAAACTTCTGAGCAGGACGGAGGAATACTTCACGATGACCGTGAGATTATCCAACGTGAATGCCCCTGTTTTGGTAGTGAAAGCATAATAGCAAACAAACAGCAGCGGTGCAATCGTGAAAAGAATCATCCAGACGGCATAAGGTCCGGCGAACCAGCTGCGCTTCATTCCGCGTTTCATTGCGCAGCCTCCTTGATTTCGGGCGTCTTGTGCATGATGTGAATATTATACGGCACAATGCTCATGCCCACGCGGCTGCCCACGGGCTGCATTGCGGTGGAATGCACCTTCCAATGCATGTTGCCGGTGGAAATCATCATTTCATAGTGCACGCCCTTGAATGTCACACTTTCGACCACGCCTGTCAGCATGCCTACATCCTCGCCGACGATCATCACGTCTTCGGGGCGTATCACGACGTCTACGGGCTCGTTCGGTGCAAATCCTTCGTCCACGCACTGGAATTCAATGCCCAGCATTTCGACCAAGCAATCCTCCAGCATCACGCCGCAGAGAATATTGCTTTCACCGATGAAATCCGCAACGAACGCGTTTTTCGGCTCGTCGTAAATGCGCTTCGGTTCACCGATTTGCTGAATGCGTCCGCCGTTGATAACCACAACGGTGTCCGACATGGTCAGCGCTTCTACCTGATCGTGGGTAACGTAGATAAACGTGATACCCAACTGCTGCTGCATGGCTTTCAGTTCTACCTGCATTTCCTTGCGCAGCTTGAGATCC
>CAVHAH010000062.1:0-10087 GCA_963633785.1 bacterium | reverse complement strand
CTCTTGCACAGTACCCAAGGCTGCGTCAAATCGATATAGCGGTTGCAATCGCCGATCAGTTTCCAAATTTCGGAAAGCGCCACGGAGAACTGCAGCGCATCCATCTGCTTTTCCACCGCCGCCGGCAGCGCTTCAAAGCGCTCGCGCAGTGCGCGATCCTCTTCATGTTCCTCGCCCGGCTCGGGGACGATGCCGCCAAAGTACTTTTCGATCATCGCGACCGTTCTGGAAACCAGATTGCCCAGATCGTTTACGAGGTCGGCATTCATGCGGGTCAGCAGCGCTTCGTTGGTATAGTTGCCGTCCGCGCCGAAGGGCATTTCGCGCATCAGATAGTAGCGCAGCGTATCCACGCCGTAGCGCGCCACGATCGGCTGTGCGTATTCGATATTGCCCTTGGACTTGCTCATCTTGTCGCCGCCGAACAACATCCAGCCATGGCCGAACACCTGCTTGGGCATCGGCAGTCCCAGCGCGTGCAGCATGATCGGCCAGTAAATCGTATGGAAACGCACGATTTCCTTGCCCACCAGATGAATGTCCGCCGGCCAGTACTTCTTGAACAGCTCGTCGTGATCCGTGCCGTAGCCCAGTGCGGTAATGTAGTTGGTCAATGCGTCAATCCAGACATAGACCACGTGCTTGGGGTCAAAGTCCACCGGCACGCCCCACTTGAACGACGTTCTGGACACGCACAGATCCTGAAGGCCGGGGCGCAGGAAGTTATTCAGCATTTCATTCGCGCGCGACGCCGGCTGAATAAAATCCGGATGTTTTTCGATATAATCGATCATCCAGTCCTGATATTTGCTCATGCGGAAGAAGTAGCTCTCCTCGCGCACCTTCTGGCAGGGACGGCCGCAATCGGGGCAGAGACCGCCTTCCTTGAGCTGGCTGGGCGTCCAGAACGATTCGCAGGGCGTGCAGTACATGCCCTCGTATTCACTTTTGTAAATATCGCCCTGATCGTAGAACTGACGGAAGATTTTCTGAACAATCTTCGTGTGGCGTTCGTCGGTGGTGCGGATGAAATCATCATAGTCGATGTTCATCAATTTCCACAAACGCTTCGTTTCGGCAACAATCTCATCCACAAACTGCTGCGGCGTTTTGCCGGCCGCACGCGCCTTGTCTTCGATTTTCTGGCCGTGCTCGTCCGTTCCGGTAAGGAAATAGGTATCATAGCCCATCATCTTCTTGAATCGGGTCATGGTATCCGCCGCAACGGTGGTATAGGTATGACCGATATGCATATTGCCCGAAGGATAGTATATCGGCGTTGTGATATAGAATGTCTTTTTGTTCTCGTCCGGCATGGTGGTTGCTCCTCTCGTGCATCAGTCTTTCTTCTTTTTGAAGATATTGGTTTTGTGCGATATTTTATCGATTTTTTTGAAATCCAGCACGTTTTCTTTGCCCTTGGACAGGCGCGAAATGTTGCTTCTGTGGCAAATGAATCCCAGCATCATCAGGATGACTGCGAAAACCATGTACATCCACTTCGTTGCGCCCTGCGGCATCAGAAACCAGGTCAGAATCGGATAGGCGGTGGTGGCAATCAGCGAACCGATAGACATCGTATGGGTGAAAATCACGCTGATAACCACAATCGCAAACAGACACGGCGCCACCCACGGCGCAATAATGCAGGTAATGCCCAAAGAAGTCGCCATGCCCTTGCCGCCGCGAAAATGCGAGATTGCGGGAAAATCATGACCCATCACGGCAAACAGACCCGCCAGCAGCATTCCGATTTCACCGCCGAGCTCGCGCCCGATCCACGCCGCCAGCACGCCCTTGAGCGCATCGCCCACCAGCGTTAAAATGCTCGGAAGCCAACCCAGCGTTCTTAAAACATTGGTTGTTCCCGTGCTTCCCGAGCCCGTTTGGCGCAAATCCTTGCGTCCGTAGACCCGGGCAATCAATTCACCCACCGGAATCATGCCCAAACAATACGCAATGATTATACCGAGGATGATGAAAACCGCTTGCTTCATTGCTTTATTCCTCGTTCTTTGACCGTTCACGCAGTATGAATTTCAAAGGCGTACCCTCGAAACCGAATGCCTTGCGGAACTGTTTTTCAAGATACCGCTCGTAAGAGAAGTGCATCAGCGTCTGATCGTTCACGAAAAAGATGAATGTCGGCGGATTGGTCGCCTGCTGAGTCGCATAGAAAATCTTGAGGCGTCTGCCTGAAGTGGCGGGCGGTTGAAGCGCCGCCTGCGCATCGGTCAGAATGTCGTTGAGCAGACCCGTTGTGATTCTGCGGCTCGCCTGTTCATACGCCGCGCGCGCGGTTTCGAGAATCTTGGTCACACGCTGTCCTGTGAGCGCCGAAACGAACAGAACGGGCGCATACTGCATGAATTTCAGCTCTTCACGCACCTTGCGAACGAATTCGTTCATCGTGCCCGTATCCTTTTCAACGGCGTCCCATTTGTTGATTACGATAACGGCGGCTTTGCCCTGTTCGTCGATATAGCCTGCGATTTTGCTGTCCTGTTCCGTCACGCCCTGCGTTGCGTCGATTACCAGCAGGGAAACGTCCGAACGGTCGATGGCCGCCAGCGCACGCACAATCGAGAATCTTTCAAGCGACTGATATTCAATGGCACGCTTGCGGCGAATGCCCGCAGTGTCAATCAGAACATAATCCTGACCGTCGGGCGCCGTGAATCGCGTGTCAATCGCATCGCGGGTGGTGCCCGCAATATTCGAAACCATCACACGGTCTTCGCCCAGAAGGCGGTTAATCAGCGAAGATTTGCCCACGTTCGGCTTGCCCGCCACGGCCACGCGAATTGCGCCGATGTCCTCTTCCTCGGCATCGGGATCGGGGAAGTGCTTGCACAGCTCCTCCAGAAGATCGCCGAAATTCAGCAGGTTAATCGAGGAAACGCCGATCGGATCGCCGATGCCCAGATTGTAGAATTCATAGATGTTGTCCATCATGCGGATGTTGTCGACCTTGTTCACCACCAGCATCACGGGCTTGCCGCTTCTGCGCAGCATATCCGCAACGCTCTGGTCGTCCGCCGTAAGTCCTGCCTTTCCGTCCACGAAAAACAGAATCACATCGCAGGTTTCGATTGCGATTTCCGCCTGACGGCGCATCTGCGAAAGCAGCGGATCGTCGCTGAGCGGATCGATTCCGCCGGTGTCAATCAGCGTGAATTTATAGTTTTGCCATTCACAATCGGCGTATACACGGTCGCGCGTCACGCCCGGCGTATCCTCGACAATCGCAATGCGATGTCCCGCCATTTGGTTAAAGAAGGTCGACTTTCCGACATTCGGCCGACCGACGACCGCCACGAGTGGTTTTGCCATATTTTCCTCCGTAACGCACAAAAGTGCGCAATAAACTTAAGTATAACTCTTCATACTGAATTATACTTGATTATGCCGCGGAAATCAACCCGCATATGCGTTAAATGAAACCGTGTCAGCGTATGATTGCGCAAATCGCATTGATTAAACAGGCGGTAAGCGCGGCATACAGCAAACCGGGCACAACGAATCCTTCAACAAAATAACCGCAGACGTAAATCAGGGCGATGTCGATAACCCATCCGAACAGCCCCAGCGTGATGCATCCGATCGGCGCAGACAGCAGGCGCAGAATCGGGCGAATCACCAAATGCGCCGCCCCCAGCAAACAGCCCACCAGAATCCACGGGCGCAGAATCGGCCAATCGTTTGATAAAACCGCCGCTCCCGTTAAAACGGCGCAGGTAGGCACGGCCAGCACGCAGCACAGAAAACGCAAAAACGGATTCTTTCGGTGTTTCATTCGGGGTTCCTCTCCCGCAGCGTTTGTTCGAAGTTCTGCCAAACGCCCTGCATTTCGGGAAGCACGTTGAATGTGAGAATTTCATCCTTTGTCGGGTGCTTGAAGGACAGGTGATACGCCCAAAGCGCAATCTGCTGCCCCGGCTGACCATGTCCGTAGCGGGCATCGCCCCAAAGCGGAAAGCCCTCGGTTTTATGCTGAACCCGAATCTGATGCGCACGGCCCGTGAAGAGCGTAACCTGCGTAAGCGTAAGATTGTTTCGAACGGCAATCGGCTGTGAATGCAATACCGCGCGCTTTGCGCCGGGCGTGTTTTCGGGTACCGCTCGAACCGTGAATTTTTGATTGCCCGTTTCGGTTTTCAAAAGGTAATGCACCATTTCACGCTCACCGTGCATTTCGCCTTGCAAAACCGCCAGATATTTGCGGTCCTGCGTGTGTTTGGCGAATGCTTCGCTCAATCGCGCGGCCGCCTTTGAAGTGCGTGCGAAAACCATCACCCCGCCCACAGGGCGATCGAGGCGATGCACCAGCCCCATATAAACATTGCCCGGCTTCTGATATTTTCGGGCGATATAGCGCTTGAGAATGCTGAGCAAATCGTCATCGCCCGAGGCATCCGCCTGAGTGGGCAGATTGGCGGGCTTCACAACCACCAGCAGGTGATTGTCCTCGTAGAGCACGGGAACGGAAAAACGCCCCGCGGAAATCAAATCAATCGTATTCATGGTTCTATTATGCTTTCTTTTTCGGGTCTTGTCAAGAGGCGAAAAATGCGGTATCATGGTGGTAATCAAACAGAATCGGGAGTTCGCAAAATGAGTGTACAATGGACGGAAGAACAGGCGCGGGCCATCGATGCGCGCGGCGGCAATCTGCTTTTAAGTGCGGCGGCGGGATCGGGCAAAACCACGGTGCTGGTCGCCCGTGTGATGAAGCTGATTGAGGAGGGAACAAGCATCGACCGAATGCTGGTGGTGACATTTACCAACGCCGCCGCATCGGATATGCGCAAAAAACTCTCCAAAAAGCTCGAGGAGGCGGCACGGGAAAACGAACGCTTTCGGGATCAGATTATTGCGCTGGAGCGTGCGAGCATCACCACATTGCACGCATTCTGCGCCGATTTTCTGCGCACGAATTTCGAACGTGCCAATGTCGACCCCGCATTTCGCATTCTCGATGATGCCGTAAGCCGACAGCTGATGGATGCCGCAATGGACGAGGTGCTCGAAGAGGCGTACACGCAAATCGAACAGGATTCGGCGCTTCAACAGCTTGATTACGGCCGCGGCGTGAAAAAGGTGCGCGTGCTGGTCGAACGGCTTGCGAAGGTTCTGGAGGAACGCCCCGAACCCGAAAAATGGCTTCAGAGCGTAACGGATGCGCAAAAGCTGATTCCCGAATGGATGAATGAAGTCAAGGGCGGTGCGAAGCGTGTAATCCGACAGGCCATCGTGGATGCGCAGGAGGCTTTGAATACGCCCGACTGCCCGCAGAATTACGAACGTGCCTTGAATACGGATATCGAAGCGCTTTCCCGTTTGCTTCAAATTGATGAATACGATTTGCTCAGGCGTGAAATTCAGGCATTCAAGTGCAAATCCGCCACGGGCGGAAAGCGCGGCGAGAAGGTGGACGAAGATGTGCTCACCCGCATCAAAACGCTGCGGGAGCAGATAAAAAAGAACATGGGCAAAGTAAGCATTCTCGACTATCCCCTGCAAACGGCGCAGGCGGATGCGCAGACGCTTTGCAATCAGACGCGAACGCTGGGCGAACTGGCGGAGCGTGTTTTGCGGCGCTTTGAAGAAAAGAAGGCGGAACAGTCGGGATTGACCTATTCCGATTTGGAAACGAGAACGCTTCGCGCGCTTGCGGACGACAGTGTGGCGGAAAGCGTGCGTGAACGGTTTGATTATGTGTTCATCGATGAATATCAGGACACGTCCGACATTCAGGAAGCCATCGTTTCGAGAATCGCGCGGGACGACAACCGCTTCATGGTGGGCGATGTGAAGCAGTCGATTTATCGGTTCAGAATGGCGGAACCGAGATTGTTTATCGATAAATTCGACCGCTACCGTTCGGGCGACGGCGGAACGCTGATTCCGCTGACGCGCAATTTCCGCTCGAAACGGCCGATTCTCGATTTCGTCAACGGCGTGTTCGAACAGATTATGACGGGCGGCGACAGCGACATTCTCTATGATGATCTGGCACGGCTGAATCCGGGCATTGCAAACGATACTTCCGGCGAAAAAGCGGAGATTCACATTCTGAACCGCAAAGCCGAAGCAGACACCGATTCGGAAATCGCCGAAATGCGCGCCACCGAGCGTGAAGGATTGCTGATTGCTCAAAAGATACAGCAAATGATGCTCGATGACCCCACGCTCAACTATCGGGATTTCGCCATTCTCACCCGCACCAAGGACAACGCATTCACGCCGATGCTGCCGATTCTGCTGGCACAGAACATTCCCGCCTATGCCGACGGTGCGGCGGGGTATTTCGAATCGCTGGAAATCACGCTGGCCACGGCGATGCTCAGGCTGATTGTGAATCGCAGAAACGATGTGGATTTGATTGCCGTTCTGCATTCGCCCGTTGTCGGTCTGACCGCAGACGACCTTGCCCGCATTCGCATCGCAAGCAAGAACACGGCGTTTGTCGATGCGGCGTGGAAATACGCATTCGGTGCGGATATGCCCGAACGGGAAACGGGAAACTGCGATGCCATCGGCGAAAAGCTGAGAAACTTTTTCGAAATGCTGTCTCGCTGGCGAATGCTTCGGGGAACGGTTGCGCTGGGCGAAATGATTCGCACTGTGCTGGATGAGAGCGGATTCTACGTTTATGCCGGCGCACTTCCGGGCGGAAAACAGCGTCAGGCGAATCTCGATCGGCTGGTCAACGATGCTTCCCGATTCGACAACGAGATTTCGGGTTCGCTTTCACGCTATCTGAAGCATATGGAGAATCTTCACGCCCGAGGCGAAAGCGATGTTGCGCATCTGCTGGGCGAAAACGACGATGTTGTGCGCATGATGACCATTCACAAAAGCAAGGGCCTTGAATTTCGGGTGGTGTTCGGCGCAATGACGGGCAACCGTTTTTCCCAAAAGCGCCCGGCGGATTTGACGAATCATCGGGATTTGGGCATCGGTTTCAGCTTGTACGATTCCGAATTGCGCACGAAGCGCAACACGCTGATTCAGGCGGCGATTCGGGAACGCACCCGCCGAGAGGATTCCGCCGAGGAAATGCGCGTTCTGTATGTTCTGCTCACCCGTGCACGGGAAAAGCTGGTTCTGGTCGGAACGGTGTCGGATCTCAATCGGGCGAAGAGCCGCTTTTCTGCGCTTGCCAATGCGCCGGGAGCGGGGGAGAGCTATCTTGAATGGATGGTGTCTGCGTGCATGAAAGCCGAAGCATCGGGCGATGATGTGCCGTGCGAGATTTATTATCACATGCCCGGCGACCTTTCAATCCCCGATTCGCTTGAACAGAAGACCGATGTGCGCGCCCTTTTCGAGGAAATCACGCATTCACCCGAACGCTTCGAAGATGCGCAGATAGACGAAAATCTCGAATGGAGCTATCCGAATGCCGATGAAACGGGCAAACCGCTGAAGCTGACGGTTTCGGGTTTGCTGCGCACGGTTCAGGGGCCCGAGGCACTGCCCGAATTGATGCAGCATCCCGAATTCATGGCGGACGAATCGCCCGAACGCATGACGGCGGCGGAACGGGGAACGGCGTTTCACCGTGCGCTGCAGCTGCTCGATTTGAAAGCCCTGCGCAATATGCGGGGAGGCGAATTGATAAACGGGATTCGCGAAATGCTGAATGCGGCGGAAAAGCGCAAGCGAATTTCATCCGCACAGCGTGAAGTTGTTTCCGTGAAGAAGGTTGCCGAATTCCTGGAAAGCGATTTGGGCGTTCGCCTGCGCAATGCCGAAACGGTGCGCAGGGAATGGCCGTTCAACGTATTCATGCGCGCATCGGAGGCGCTTACGGAAGAAGAAGCGGGGCGCTACGGCAACGAGGAGATTCTCGTTCAGGGCACCATCGACTGCTGTTTCCTGGAAGGCGATGAATGGGTGCTGCTCGATTACAAAACCAATCGCGCGGATGACCCCGAGGCTTTGCGCGAATACTATCAAAAGCAGATAGACGCCTATGCGCTCGCCCTCAACCGAATCACGCAAAAAAACGTGAAGGAAAAATATCTCTGCCTGCTGAATGCCGATCTTTCGATTCGGATGTAAAACGAAGGGGGAACCATCGTGAAAACGGAATGGCTGAATGCCTGCATACCCGTGGAACGTTTTCTCGAAAACTATGTGGATGTGCCGAAATTTCTGGGCGCGTGTTCGCAATGCCCGAACTACGGGAAAGTCGGCTCGTGTCCGCCGTATGATTTCGATGTGCCCGGTTACTGGCGCAATTACAAAACGCTGCATTTAACGGTGGCGCAGGCATTCACGGAAGAGGAAGAACGCCTGCGTGAATATTCGGGCGAAGCGTTGAATGCGCAAATCGAAAAGCGTTTTCGAACCATGCGCAGAGAGATGGACAGCCGCCTTGAAAATCAGGAGCGGCAAACGCCGAACAGCCGAATGCTGTCTGCGGGAAAGTGTATTCAATGTGCGGATTGCGCCTGCGCCCACGGTTTGCCGTGCCGTTTTCCCGAAAAAATTCGCTATTCCGTTGAATCGCTGGGCGGCGATGTGTGTGCGCTCCTGCGGGATTTGTTTCAGGTGGAAATTCTTTGGGCGGCCAACGGACATTTGCCGGAGTATTTCGTATTGGTCGGCGGATTGCTGACGGAATAATTTCAACCGCTCTAGAAAAGAGATTGCCCGAAGCATCGGCTTTCGGACAATCTCTTTCTTACTTATAAATGAATCGATTTGGCAACGGCTTCGGCGTTCTTGCCGACGAGCGCCACGGAATGCGGTGCGGACAGAATTCTGTGCGCCAGCGCATTCACGGAATCAAAGTCAATGGCATTCACACGGTCGATGACTTCCGTTTCCGTGCGGGTGTTGCCCAGCAGCAGCAAACGTCTGCCCAGCGACTGCATTCGTGCGCCGGTGGATTCAAGGCCGAGAATGAATCCGGATTTCAGCTGTTCGCGAGCCATGATGAATTCATCGCGCGTCATGCCTTCTTCCGCCATCTTTCGGGCTTCCTCCAGCAGCAGAGCATAGACCTCTGCGGCGGAATCGGGATTCGTTCCCGCGTAAACGGAGAGCATTCCCGAATCGGTATAGGCGTTCGGATAGCTGTATACGGAATAGGCCGCACCCCGTTCTTCGCGAATCTTCTGAAACAGTCGTGAAGACATCGCACCGCCGAACACGGAGCTGAACAGCGAAAGCTCATAACCCTGCTCCGAACCGATTTTCAATCCCGGATATCCCAGGCAAATGTGAATCTGTTCGTTGTCCTTTTCTTTGAAAAGCATTGAAGCGGCGTAGGGTTGCGTATTCACGGTTCTCGTTTCAAAACCGTCTGCCGACCAATCGCTCAACAGCTTTTCGGCAATCTCCACCACTTGATTCCAATCGTAATGCCCCGCAATCGCCAAAACGGTGTTCTGCGGGCGATACATTTTCTTCCAATAGGTGCGCAGATCGTTCGCCGAATAGGCGGCGATTTTTTCTTCCGTTCCCAAAATCGGGCGGGCGATGGGCTGCGAACCGTAATGCGCCAGCATCAGCAATTCATGAACATAATCTTCGGGATCGTCGGCGGACATGCCGATTTCCTCAATCACCACGCCCTTTTCCTTTTCAAGCTCCTTCGGATCGAAAATCGGCGCAGTCACGAGGTCGCTGAGCACGTCCATCGCCAATTCGAGATGCTCATCGACCACCTTTGCATAAAAACAGGTACATTCCTTGGAAGTGAATGCGTTGAGCTGACCGCCCACGCGATCCATCTCCTCGGCAATTTGGCGGGTGTTGCGCTTTTTCGTTCCCTTGAATACCATGTGCTCCAGGAAATGGCTCAGCCCCGCTTCTTCGGGCGTTTCATACTGTGAACCCGAGCCTACCCAGAAACCCACGGAAACCGAACGGAAATGCTCAATGTGCTCGCCGATAATACGCAAACCGTTTTTCAGCGTAATCTGATCAAAACTCATCGTAAATCCTCATAAATACACGAAATGGACATACTGCGTATGCCCACTTCGTTTCGATTTTTCAAGAATCAGTCGCGTCTCGGAGGACGTCCGCTTCTGCGATCATTGCGATGGTCGCGGTCGCCGTCTCTTCT
>CAVHAH010000061.1:3834-10186 GCA_963633785.1 bacterium | reverse complement strand
AGACTTATTCGGATGATTTCATGAATTTGTCATAAGCTGCAAGAAGTGTTGCATCCACGGAAACATTTTTTAACGTATCTGACTCTTTGGACAATTCTACCAAAAATTCAATATTCCCCTCCGGTCCCCGAATCGGAGAATAATCCAGGCCGATTGCATTCCATCCCGTGGAAGGAATGAATTCGAGGATGTCTTCCAGGACTCGGCGATGCACTTCGGGATTTCGAACAACGCCCTTTTCACCCACGTCTTCCTTCGGCGCTTCAAACTGCGGTTTAATCAGGGCAACGAAACGTCCTGCGGGATCGATAACATTCAACGCCGCAGGCAATACGGCTTTCAACGAAATAAACGAAACGTCCGTTGCGCCGAATTCGGGGCGAATCGGAAAATCCTCCGGTTTCAGAAAGCGTGCATTGGTTTTCTCCATGGTGACCACACGTTCATCCCGTCTGAGACGATAATCCAGCAGATTATACCCGACGTCTACGGAATAAACCATTTTGGCGCCGTTTCGAAGCATCACGTCCGTGAATCCGCCCGTGGAGGCGCCGATATCAACACAAACCTTATCGGTCAAATTAAGGTGAAACACCTCGATGGCCCGTTTGAGTTTGTGGGCACCTCGGCTGACGTAGGAATCGATTTCTCCGCGAACCCGAAGCATCTCATCAACGGAAATCATCTCGCTCACACGCAGAATTTTGCGATCCCCCGACATCACACGTCCTTCCATAATCAATGCACGCGCCAGCTCGATTTTTTCAAGACCGAACTGCTCGAACAATGCCTCATCAGCGCGCCGTTTCTTCATCGAATTTTCCTTTCACCGATTTCGTCTAATATGCTGTTCGCAATTCCGTAAGCGTCCAAACCGCATTCAACCATCTGTTCGTGAATCGTTCCATGACCGATGAATCGATCGGGAACGCCCAAAAGCACACATTTTGTTTGCACGTTATTCTCATTCAGCAGGCGCAAAACGCCTTCGCCGAAACCGCCGCTGAGCGTATTCTCCTCGACCGTTACAACCATTCGGGCTTTTCGCGCCTGTTCAAGCAGCAGTTTTTCATCCAGCGGCTTGATAAATCGTGCATCCACAACGCCTGCGTTGACGCCTTTGCCCATCAGCTCGATTACCGCCAGCATCGCATTTTGAACCATGCGTCCAACGGCGAAAATCATAATTTCGCCCGTGCTTAAAAGCTCGCCCTTGCCGACCACCATTTCCGAATGGCTCTGAATTCCCGGCCCCATATCCTCGCAATCCTTCGGATAGCGAATGGACATCGGCTCGCTAACCCGTGCGCTCAGTGCGACCATCTGTTTCAATTCCCGACCGTCGCGCGGGGCGGCAATAATCATGTTCGGCATCGAGCGCAGATAAGACAAATCAAATACGCCCTGATGCGTCGCACCGTCTGCGCCCACAAGACCCGCCCGATCAATCAAAAAAGTGACCGCAAGATCATTTCTGCACACGTCAATCAGCATCTGATCGTATGCCCGCTCCAGAAAGGTGGAATAAATCGCCACATACGGGCGCATTCCGCTTGCCGCCATGCCTGCCGCCATCGTGACCGCATGTTCTTCCGCAATGCCGACATCAAAAAAGCGATTCGGATAGACCTCCTGGAAGGCCGACATACCGGTTCCGCCGGGCATAGCGGCGCTGATAACGCAAATGCGCATATCGGTTTCCGCAAGCTCAATCAAACGTTTTGCGGCAACCGCACCCGATGAGATTCGCTCGCCTGCGCGTTTGCTTTCGCCGGATTCAATATAAAACGGCGCAACGCCATGATATCGATCCGGGTGATTCTCCGCCGGTGCATATCCCCTGCCCTTTTGCGTTAAAACGTGCAAAAGAACGGGGCGCTCGGAATCTTTCGAACGCTTCAGCACGTGAATCAGTTGCTTGAGGTCGTGCCCATCCACGGGGCCGATGTAATCGCAACCGAGCGCGGAAAAGAATTCTCCGTCCATCAGCATGGACTTCAATACGTTTCTGCATTTTTCGATTGCATGCAAAATCGGCATTCCGACCACCGGAACGCGTTCAAGTCCCGTCTTTGTGCGGCGTTTGAAATTGCGATAGGTACGGCTCTGGCGAAGGTGCGTCAGGTACTTTTGCATTGCTCCGACATTCTTCGCAATCGACATTTCATTGTCATTCAGAACAACAATCATGCGCGTTGCTGTCTGCCCCGCATCATTCAGCGCCTCATAGCACATTCCTCCGGTCAGTGCGCCGTTTCCGACCACGGCGACCACCTGATTTTCACCGTGCATAATATCACGGGTTCGTGCCATGCCGAGTGCGGCGGAAATCGCATTGGATGCATGTCCCGCCGCAAACGAATCGTATTCACTTTCCTCCATCTGCGGAAAACCGCTCGCACCTCCGCGTTCACGCAAATGTTCAAACATCTCAAGTCTGCCCGTCAAAAGCTTATGCGTATAAGCCTGATGACCGACATCGAATATGATTTTGTCCTGCGGTGCCGAAAAAACATAGTGCAGCGCCACCGTAAGCTCCACTGCGCCTAAATTCGAAGCGAGATGTCCGCCTTTTTCGGAAACGACACGAATGATTTCTTCACGAACAGAGGCGCAAAGCGCTTCCAGTTCGTGAAGATTCATCTGTTTGATGTCCGCCGGTTCGCGTATCTCTCTCACAATTCCGTCTCCCGTTCGTTAATTTGTACGCCCGATCATGGATTGAACAAGCTGAGCAAAAAACGCAGCGCGTTCTCCGAAAACGTTCAACGCATCCAAGGCGTTCTTTTCCTGTTCGGCAATCAGCTTTCTCGTTCCGTCCAGACCGTAAATCGAAACGCAGGTCAGTTTGCCGCTCTCCTCGTCTTTGCCGACCGTCTTGCCCATCGCTTTCGAATTGCCGACAACATCCAGCAAATCATCCGTCGCCTGAAAGAGCAATCCGAACGCAAGCGCATACTGCTCCAGCGCATTCATTTCTTCTTCCGTTGCCTCCGCAAGCCATCCCGCCGCGCGCATCGGATAGATGAACATGCACGCCGTTTTGTTTCTCTGAATGTATTGAAGCGAATCTTCATCGGCAATCTGTTTCTCCTCGCAATACAAATCCATTACCTGCCCGGCAATCATACCGGTCACGCCGCTTCCGCAGGCGATTTCATCGATGGCCCGCAAGCATTTCTTCGCATCCAGAGAGCTGTTCAAAGCGGCATGAAGCATGGTTTCAAATGCAAGATTCAGCAAACCGTCTCCCGCAAGAATCGCCTGGCCTTCGCCGAACACCACATGATTCGTCGGGCGACCGCGGCGCAGGCTGTCGTTATCCATTCCGGGAAGGTCATCGTGAATCAACGAATAGGTATGAATCATTTCAACCGCGCACGCAAAATCCAGCACTTCTTTCGGATCTTTGCCGAACATATCCATCACAGCCAGAAACATCGACGGACGCAAACGCTTTCCGCCCGCAAGCAGGCTGTATCGCATGGATTTCGTGAGCAAATACGGTTTTTTGCCGATTTCGATGCTTCCATCCAACGGCTCCGGCAATAATGCGCTCAAGCGATTTTCCACCATAAGCGCATAATCGTGTAAGGTTTTCATTCTGTGATCTCTCCCATGGTTTGCTCGCCGTTTTCGGTGAGCACTCGAATACGTCTGTCGCCTTCATCCAGCATTTCCTGAAGCGTTTTCTTCAGTTCGACCGCCCGTTCAAACGCCTTAAAGGATTCGTCCAGCGGCATCTGTCCCTGTTCCAACGTGCGAATCAGCGTTTCCAATTCCTGAATGCCCGATTCAAACGTGATTTTTTTCTTCGCCATGATTTGTGCCCTCTTCATTCCCGTTTATCGCACATACCTGTGATACGCCGTCTGCAAAGTGAATTGTCATTCTGTCGCCTTCATGAACCTGCTGTGCTTGCGTGATAATTTTGTTTTCCCGTGAAACCACGGCATAACCGCGTTCAAGAACGCCCAAAGGATTCAGGGTTCGCAGGGTGCTGTCGTAAACGCCGAGTTGATGCCTCGCACGTTCCAGCGTTTGATTGATCGCCCGTTCAACCCTTTGCGCATCGTTTTCCAATATTGTCTTTTTCGGTTCGAGAATCAGCCTTTCGGGATACAGCATCACGCTTCTCTGCGCCAGCGCATTGAGCCGTTCACGGCGCACACTCTGACCTCGTTCAAGCGCTTCCGACAAACGGGTCGTCAGGCGATCCATTTGCGTTTGAATCTGAATTCTCTCCGGAACGGCCAGTTCCGCCGCCGCAGACGGCGTTGCCGCCCTGACATCCGCAACAAAATCGGCAATCGTGAAATCGATTTCATGCCCTACGCAGGAAATCACGGGAATTTTCGAAGCCGCAATGGCCCGTGCCACGCATTCTTCGTTAAACGCCCAAAGGTCTTCGATGGAACCTCCGCCGCGCCCTACGAGCAGGACATCGCTTTCACCGTTTTGATTCAGTTTCTCAATCGCGCGAACAATCTCCTGCGCCGCTCCGTCTCCCTGCACGGAACAGGGGGCGAGAATGATTCCGATATTCGGATTTCGCCTTCGTGCAACGCGGATAATATCGCGTACCGCCGCACCTGTTTGCGATGTGGCGATTCCGATGGTGTGTGGGAACGTCGGAAGCACTTTCTTTCTGGCGGGATCAAACAATCCCTCCTGCGCAAGTTTGGCTTTAAGCCGTTCGAAGCGAACATACAATTCACCCTGTCCGCCGCGGCGCATACGTTCGATATAAAGCTGATAATTTCCGTCTCGAACGAAAACCGACGCACTCGCATCGACCACAACCTGCATTCCGTCCTCGGGAACAAAATCAAGGCTTATCGCATTCTGGCGAAACATCACGCACTGTACTCGGGCATTCGCATCCTTCAGCGAAAAATACAAGTGTCCGCTCCAGTGGCGCTTAAAGCCCGAAATTTCGCCGCTAACCTCGCATCGGCGCAACAAGGAATCGCCTGCAAGCAAACGGCGAACGTATTCGTTCAGTTCCGAAACGGTTAATGCATTCTCTGCTGAATTCGGCATAACTTCTCCTTTTGCAACCATTCAAAAACACGGGCTTCCGTTCCGAAGCCCGCGTTCACGTTCCGCTTGGAGATGCATCGATTTCATGAAGCGGCGCAACCGGCACGCCCGAATTCACACCGTCTTCAATCAAAGCACCTTATTTTTCGAGGCTGCGGGAAATATTGCCCAGTATACCGTTTACGAAAGCGCCCGCCTTATCCGTTGAATAGGTATTGGCCAGCTCCACCGCTTCGTTGATTGCGATTGCCGAAGGCTGCTCGGTGAATACCATTTCATATACGCCGAGACGCAATATTGCCAAATCCACGCGCGTGATACGATCCAAAGACCAGCCGCGAGCAAATTCCCGAATGCGTGCATCGATGGACTCGATATTCTCGATCACGCCGTTGAACAGTCCGTTCATGTAATCGGCTTCATTTTCATCCGACTGAACGCCCAACAGATTCAGGCGCGTTTCTTCGCCGCCGGAGCCGCCCATCTCCCATTCGTAAATCAGCTTCATCGCATGTGCGCGCGCAGTTCTGCGTTCCATAGCAATTCTTCCCTCATCTCTTACTGTTCGTTTTCTTCTGTTTCTCCAACCGATTCTTCCTGCGGTTCACACGCTTCCTCGCAGACCACATCGGAGTTTTCCGCTTCTTCGTTCATCTGTTCGGATATCGCTTCTTCGACAGCGGAATGCAAATCAATCGCAGGGGCTTGCGCAATCGGCTTTTCGGTTTCCGAAACCGTCGGTGCTTTAGAAACCTCGACCGTGTTTGAAATCGACTGTACATTCACGCTGACTGCGCATACCGCCACGCCGCAATTCATTTCGACATACTGGCGAATGGCTCTTTGAATATTCATCGTCACCGTCGGCACATGAGCGCCGCCTGCCAGCATCGCCTTCACCGTTACATTCAGCGCATCATCCCGATTGGAGATGGCAATCTTCGCTTCGGCGATACCGTCTACCTTCTCGATTGCACGGCGAACCATCTGCTCGACTGCGTTGATGGCAATGCGCACTCTTCCGTTGTCGGAAGAATCCATGGTGATGAATCCGCGTTCACCGCGTTTGCTTTCACGCTTCACAATCAGAATCAGGCACACAAAGCTCAAAACGGCATAAACCGCAATCGCCGCAATAAAGGCGATATGCGCATAGTGCTCACCGATATTTTCCGTAAGCAACGCCGTAAGCTGCTGCGTCTGTTCCTGCAGAACAATCGAAGCCACGGCAATCACAGATAAAAGCCAATGCAGAAAAAACAATATTCTCTTCCCGATTTTCATGATTCTTCTCCTTTCGGGAGTATGC
>CAVHAH010000061.1:2929-3824 GCA_963633785.1 bacterium | reverse complement strand
GGATTCTTCTTCGTTTTCATCTTCGATGACGTCGATATCCTCTTCGATATCAAAATCATCATCGAGATCTTCTTCTTCGACTTCTTCAATCACTTCGTCGGCAGTTTCTTCTTCTGTATCTTCGGACGAAGCCTTCTGCTCGTTTTCGGCTTCCGCACGCTCCAGCATCTTTTTCTGCTGTTCATCGAGCTCTTTCGCCGCCCGCTGGTCACGTTCGAAGCTGATGCCGGATACATGAACATCCACAGTTTTCACCGTCAGACCGCTCATGGTTTCGATGGCTTTTTTCACATTTTCCTGAATGCTGCGTGCAACATCGGGAACGGGCGAACCGTATTCAACCACGATCGTCACATCCACCGTCACGGTGTTTCCGTCCAAATCAATGCGGACACCCTTTGTAAAATTGCGTGCATTTTTGCGGGAAAACATATCGGCAAGTGCGGAAGCCTGCGAGGACATGCTCGCAACGCCTTCGACTTCCGTCGCCGCAAGACCGGCGATCGTCGCTACAACATCCGTAGCAAAAGAAACGGTACCATCCGGATTCTCATCGAGTTTTACATCGGAAGGATTGTTTTCAACCATAGTGCATACCTCCTTTACACATGCATATTATAACAGATATCTCTATAAAGCGCAAATACTTTCAGGTCAATTTCTTGGAATGTTTTGGATTTAATCGCATTTTCATATTCAGTAAGCATTCCGATAAAAATTTAATTTGATTCGCAGGTGAATTCAGGGTATAATAGAAGCGTCAGGAGGTGTCGTTCCATGAGAAAAACATCCAGGAAAGCTTCTTACAAAATTCTGTCAATCGATCCCTTTCTCAAGCCGTACGAAAGTGATATTGATTTGCGCATGAAGCGCCATGCCGACACGCGGCAGTGCT
>CAVHAH010000061.1:0-2919 GCA_963633785.1 bacterium | reverse complement strand
ATTACGGCTTCCACAAAACCGAAAGCGGCTGGGTATTTCGTGAATGGGCGCCGGGGGCGGATGCCATTCACCTCATCGGTGATTTCAACCAATGGAATCGCACCTCGCATCCGCTGACGCGTTTGGAAGGCGGCGTTTGGGAAATCGAACTTTCCGAAAGCGACAGGCTTTGCCACAATTCCCGTGTGCTTATTGAAATCACGCGCGGAAACGAGCGCTTTGATCGCATTCCTTCCTATATCCACGCAACTCGTCAAAACCCTCAGACACACCGTTTCGAAGGCCTGATTTGGGAACCCGAAACGCCCTTTGTCTGGACGGACGGCGGCTACAAAAAGCATAAGCCTTCGCCGATGCTGATTTACGAGGCGCATATCGGCATGGCTCAGGAAGAGCCGAGAATCGGCAGTTATCGTGAATTCGCGGACAAGACGCTTCCGCGCATTCAGGCGCTCGGCTACAATACCATTCAGCTGATGGCCATTATGGAGCACCCGTATTACGCTTCCTTCGGCTATCAGGTCAGCAACTTTTTTGCGGCAAGCAGCTGGTACGGAAGTCCGGATGATTTGAAGTATCTGATGAATCGGGCGCACGAAATGGGAATATACGTTCTGCTGGACGTTGTTCATTCGCACGCCTGCAAGAATGTCGGCGAAGGGCTGAATCTGTTCGACGGAACCGAAAACCAGTATTTCATGCCGGAAGATCATCCCGCATGGGGTTCGAAGCTGTTCAATTACGGCAAACACGAGGTAATTCATTTCCTTCTGTCGAATCTCAAATACTGGATTGAAGAATACCATTTCGACGGGTTCCGCTTTGACGGCGTGACATCGATGCTGTATCAAAACCACGGTCTCGGCGAGAGCTTTACCAGCTATCGGCAGTATTTCAGTTTGAATACGAATGTCGATGCCGTGACTTATCTGCAGCTTGCCAATGAATTGATTCACGAAGTGAATCCGTTTGCAATCACCATTGCAGAAGATATGAGCGGAATGCCCGGAATGTGTATTCCGATTCGTTACGGCGGTCTCGGTTTCGATTTCCGCCTTTCCATGGGCATTCCGGATTACTGGATTCGCCTGGTAAAGGATACGCCGGATGAAGACTGGGATCTCTATCGGCTTTGGTATGAACTGACCACCCGCCGTCCGCAGGAGAAGAATGTCGGCTATTCCGAATCCCACGATCAGGCGCTCGTAGGCGATAAGACGCTGATGTTCCGAATGGCGGATGCCGAAATGTACAACGGCATGGCCAAAGAATATCATTCCTTCGCCATTGACCGTGCAATCGCCCTGCATAAAATGATTCGCTTCATCACGCTCACCCTCGGGAGCGATGCCTATCTGAATTTCATGGGCAATGAATTCGGTCATCCCGAATGGATTGACTTTCCCCGTGAAGGCAACGGCTGGAGCTATCAGTATTCCCGCAGACAGTGGTCGCTTGCGGACAGCCCGTTTTTGAAATATTCATGGCTGAATCTTTTCGACCACGATATGCTGAAATTCGTTCGCCGTTATCGGGTATTGAGCAAAACCGCCGCGATTAACCTCTGGATGGATCAGGAGAAAAAACTGCTGGCATTCGCAAAGGGCGATATGATTTACGTATTCAACTTCTCCGGCAGCTATTCCCCCACCGATTTCTTCGTTCCCGCCCATGAAACGGGAAAGGGCGTTTATCGCGCGCTGTTCTCTACGGATGATGCGGTTTACGGCGGTCAGAACCGCGTGGACCATTTGTATGAATACCACACCGAAACCGTTCCCGATAAGGGCATCGGATTCTCGGCTTATATCCCGAGCCGCAGCGCAATCGTATTTCAAAAGGTCGGAGAATAAATGATTCGCAATATCGTTAAAGACCCCATGTTTTTATCGCAGAAGTCGGAAGCGGCCACAAATGCGGATTTGCAAATCGGCCGCGATCTGGCGGATACTCTGAATGCGCATCGGGATGGCTGTGTGGGCATGGCGGCGAATATGATCGGCGTGAAAAAAGACATCATCATCGTTCATATGGGATTTTTCGATGTCGTTCTGTTCAATCCCGTGATTATCGCCAAAAGCGAACCGTATGAAGCGGAGGAAGGCTGCCTGTCGCTGAGCGGTCTTCGAAAAACCACGAGATATCGCAATATCGAGGTTGAATATCGGGATTTCTCCTGGAAGAAACAGCGGCAGAAATTCAGCGGATGGACGGCGCAGATTATTCAGCACGAAATCGATCATTGCAACGGAGTTTTAATATAGCGATATGGATAAACTGATTATTCAGCCGCTTCGGGGGACGTTCTCCGTATGCAAGGTTGAGGATTATTCGCTCGTGAATCTGAATGCCGAATACTGTTTCATTGAAAAGACGGATGAGGAAAATTCATTGGTTTGCGAAACGTGCGATGTTCCGAGCAATGTCACGGTGCGTGAAGACGGCTGGAACGGCTTGCGGATTCAGGGAGTTTTGGATTTCTCCCTCATCGGAATTCTTGCGAAAATCGCAACCGTTCTGGCCGAGCACGGCATTTCGATTTATGCGATATCGACTTACAACACGGACTACATTTTCGTAAAAGAAGCGCATTTTCGGGAAGCTCTGAAATGGCTCAAAGTTGAATTGTGAATATAAAGAAACGCAAGTGCCTTATCGAAAAGTTCGGCACTTGCGTTTCTTTAGAGCGTGGTGTTGCCTTAATTCTCGGCTGTTTCCCCGAAGCAATGGCTGCACTGTGCAAAGCCGAGTGCTTCCGCCGATTCACGGGTTTCAAGTCTCGGTGCTTCCGTGCGCCCGCATATGGATTTGGCATGGTACTTTTCGCCGCCCCGCAGCGGTTGCCAAACCCATTCGATATCGCTTTGAGCGCTTCGAATGGCAATGCCCGAATAGGATTTTCCGTTCATGGGCGTAATC
>CAVHAH010000060.1:0-10268 GCA_963633785.1 bacterium | reverse complement strand
AAAGACGAGGAAAGCGAAAGTGCGCAGATGGAAAAATGGGCTGCGAATCCGCCCGAAACCTGCGTTACGGTATTCACGTTCCGCGCGGAGCCCGACAGCCGCAAAAAGGCGACCACGATGATGCGCAAGGCGGCAACGGTGGTCAGTTTTGATCCGCTGAACGATGCGCAGATGAAGCAATGGTTGAACAGCCGATTCAAAAAATACGACAAGAAAATCGCCCCCGATGCAATCACCACGCTGACATTCATGGCGGGACACGATTTAACCCGTCTGAGCGGAGAAGTGGATAAGCTGGCGGCGTATATCGGCGATGCGGACACGGTGAATGTTGCGGATGTTCAGGCGATTGTGCCGCCGTCGCTGGAATACAATGTGTTTGAATTGATGAATCGTTTGCTGGCCGGCAATCTCGGTTCGGCACAAATCATGCTCAACAGCCTTTTGCAAAACGGGCAGAATCCGGTGGGCATTCTCGCAATGCTCTCCCGCCAGCTTCGTCAGCTTACGCATATGAGCTATGCGTTGAATGCGGGAAAGACGGTGATTCACGTTCAGGAAACGCTCAAGCTCCATCCCTATGCCGCCAAACAGCTCGCGCGCCAGGCAAAAGCCCGAAAGGCGGAGACTTTTCATAATCTGTTTGAAAAGGCGATTCAATATGATTTCGACATCAAAAGCGGACGTGTTCGCGACAGTGAAGCGCTCGGCGCATTGATGATTGAAATCTCCTCGAAATAAGAACGGAAAAATTCGATTTTGATGCTCGGCGAATGGAACGAATCGTCTTGCGGCTTCGTCTAAATAACGGAAAGCAATCGGGAGGGAATAACAATGAAACGGTTGATTGCTATATCGTGTGCGGCTGTTTTGCTGATTATGTGCGCTTCGGCGCTGGCGGAAGTGCCGCAGTTTCACAATCCGCTGTTTTCGGACGGAAAAAATGCGCTGGTCTATCTGGCATCGGGGGAATACGAGCGTTTGACAACGCTTCTGCCGTTTTCGAACGGTTCACCCGAGGCAAGTGAATGGCAGGATTTCGCACAGAACAATTTTACCACGCTCGCAAACGGCGTTCAAACCGACTATTCCGTTGCCTATTGGGACGGCTCGAATTGGAATCTGGCGATTCCCGTTTCCGAACCGAACGACGATTCCGTGGAAACGCTGGTTCTGATCAGCGCAGACGGCACGGCATTTGACGATTATCGCTATGCCACCTGGGGAGATGTGCGTCGGGGATACGAATCCGCAGACTATGCAATCTGGAATCGGGAATACGTATCGGGCAATCCCGTTGTGACCTCAGACTGATACAGCACCGCACGATTGAACATTGTTTGAATCGTGCGGTGTTTTTTTTCAAAATATTATCTTGACACTCGGGCAATCGGAGAGTATATTTAGAAAGTGAGAGAAATCTCACTTTTTAAATGTATGAATGATGGGAGAGAATCGTATGGTCTTTCATGAAATAGGATTGGAACAAGGCAAAACGCTTCTGCTGCTTCCGGGAACCTGCTGCAATTACGAAACGAATTTCGGCGCCGTGCTGGATGAGCTTGGAAAGCATTATCATCTGATTTGCGTGAATTATGACGGATTCGACGGTTCGGATTTGATTTTTCCGGATGTGATTACCGTGGCCGAAAAGATTGAGCAATATATAAAGGAAAATCACAACGGAAGAGTGGATGGTGCGCTCGGTTCATCGCTTGGCGGCAGTTTTGTCGGACAGCTGATTATGCGAAAGAACGTGCATATCGACCACGGCATTTTCGGAAGCTCCGATTTGGATCAAAGCGGTCGGTTTGCGGCGAAACTGCAAACGAAAATTATGTATCCGCTCATTTCAAGCGCCGCAAGAAACGGCAAAAAGCAGGAAAAGATGCGCAAACTCATGGTCAACTTCTTTATGATGAGCGAAGAGACCGCAGATAGATTCATGAATTGCTTCGCACAGTTCAAACCGGAATCCATATTGAATGAATATTACACCGATTTGATTACCTGTCTGGACGAAGATATTCATGTGGAGCATACGCAAACGCATTTCATCTATGCCAACAAAATGGGCAAGAAATACGAGAAGCGCTATCGCAAATATTTCCGCAATCCCGATATTCACGAATTCGATATGCAGCATGAACAATGGCTGTTCGGCGATAACGGCTGGAAGGAACCCGTTCTGGAAACCGTGTATGCGTGCATGGAAATGCCCGTGTAAACAGAATGGAAAAGAGAACGCTTACGAAGAAGGCCGCCGAAACACGCCGCCGCCTTCTGACGGCCACGCTGCAACAGGTTGCCGAGCATGGTTATCATAATATCACGGCGGATGATATCGCCAAGGCGTGCGGAATGTCAACGGGCAGTGCCTATCGCTATTTCAAGAACAAGAAGGAAATGCTGCTTGCGGCCATCGAATCCTGCTATGCGAATATTCAGGAAATCACCGAAACCGAGGATGATCGGCTGAATGAATTCGATTCTTCGGAAGAAATGCTGGAATATGTGCTTGAACGGTTTATCGGCATTCACATCAAGTATCGCGCGATTCACGAGGAACTGGAGAGTCTGCGCCATATCGATGCCGACGTTCGGGCGTTGTACGAGCGGATTCGGCGGAATGCGGTAGAGGCGTTGATTCCCGAATGCTCGGAGAAACTGGAATCGAGCGAGAATCTTCGGGAAAGGCTGTATGTGGCCATCGAATTGCTGGAAAGCTGTGCGCATATGCAAATGGACGATTCGGCGTGTGAATCGATTGATAGGAAGCGGATGCGGCAAATCTGCATTGCGGCCGTGCAATCAATCATGGGTGAATTCAAACAAACGGTGCATGAACCGCCCGAATCGGTGATTCCGAACGTGATGCTTCCGGGCGCAGACGGCTAGGCGGGAATTCTCCTGCCTTTTTTGCCTCCAATCGGTGATTTAACTTGCAAAGATAGAAAAAAGCCGTGAAATTTGGTATAATGAAGCGGAAAACGGTGAAAAACTCCGATTTTTCCGAACGGTTTATCCGTGTATCGTGAAAATCATTCGTATATGAGGTGAATAATATGGCAAATACGGCAATCGTAGGCATCAACTGGGGCGACGAAGGAAAGGGCCGCATGGTCGACTACTTTGCGGACAAGTTCAACGTGGTCATTCGCTATCAGGGCGGCAACAATGCCGGTCATACGGTGGTGAATGAATACGGCAAATCTGCGCTGAATCTGTTGCCGTCGGGCATTTTTCATCGTGAAACGGTGAATCTGCTGGGCACGGGCGTGGTAATCGATTTGAAGCATCTTTGCGAGGAAATCGGTCGCCTGCGTGAAAAGGGCGTGGAGATTACGCCGAACAATCTGAAGATTTCCGATCGCGCGCTGATGGTACTGCCCATTCATCCCGCACAGGATAAGTGGGAAGAGGAGCGCCTGGGCAAGGATCATTTCGGCTCAACGCTTCGCGGCATCAGCCCGATTTACGGCGACAAGTATATGAAGAAGGCCATTCAGATGGGCGATTTGAAGCATCCTGCAACGCTTGAAAAGCATCTGAAGCGCCTGATTGACTGGAAGAACGATATCATCGTGCGCGGCTACGGCAAAGATCCGATTGATTACGATGAGATTCTTGCATGGATTCACACCTACGGCGATCAGCTGATTCCGTATCTGTGCGATGCGGGCGAACTGCTCGAGAATGCACAGGCAGAGGGAAAGAGCATCATGTTTGAAGCGCAGCTGGGTGCTCTGCGTGATATCAACTACGGCATTTACCCCTTCACTTCTTCGTCTTCTCCGCTTGCGGCGTATGCACCGGTCGGCTGCGGTATGCCCGGCTTGAAGGTGGACGAGGTTATCGGCGTAACGAAGGCTTATTCCACCTGCGTGGGCGAAGGCCCCTTCGTAGGCGAGCTCGACGGCGCGGCGGCGCATGACCTGCGTGAAGCGGGTGCGGAATACGGCGCGGCAACGGGCAGACCCAGACGTGTGGCATGGTTCGACGTGGTTGCCACCCGTTACGGAACGAAGATGCAGGGCGCAACCGCATTGGCGCTTACCAAGATGGACGTATTGAGCTATCTGGACGAGATTCCGGTTTGCGTGGCGTATAAGCTCAACGGCGAAACCACCGAGCGCTTCCCGTATACCTGCGATCTGTATGATTGCGAACCCGTTTATGAAACCCTGCCCGGCTGGAAGTGCGATATCTCCGGCGTGCGCAAGTTCGAGGATCTGCCCAAGGCGGCGCGCGATTATGTAGAGTATATCGAAAAGAGCATCGGCTGCCCGATTCCCTATGTATCGGTTGGCCCCGGCCGTGATGAACTGATTATCCGCGGATAATAAAGGAGAACAGCATGAAGGATACGTATGAAACGCCGCTGAATAGCCGCTATGCCAGCCGCGAGATGCAGTATATCTTCTCGCCCGACCGCAAGTTTACCACATGGCGCAAGCTCTGGGTTGCGCTTGCCGAATCCGAAATGGAACTGGGTTTGCCGGTTACGCAGGCTCAGGTGGACGAATTGAAGGCGCATATCACGGATATCGACTATGAAGCCGCACGCAAACACGAAGAGCGTGTTCGCCACGATGTGATGGCGCATGTGCATGCTTACGGCGATGTCTGCCCGAATGCACGCGGTATTATTCATTTGGGCGCCACGAGCTGCTATGTGACCGATAATGCCGATGTTTTGATGCTGCGGGACGCGATGCTGCTGATTCGCAAGAAGCTCGTTGAAGTGCTGCGCCGCCTGCGCGCGTTTGCGTGGGAATATCGCGCACTGCCCACTTTGGGCTATACACATCTTCAGCCCGCACAGCTCACGACCGTCGGCAAGCGTGCCTGCCTGTGGATGCAGGATTTGACGATGGATTTGGAAGAAGTGGATTTCACGCTTTCCACGCTCAAACTCCTGGGCAATCGAGGCGCAACGGGCACGCAAGTCAGTTTCATGGAGCTGTTTGACGGCGACGGAGAAAAGGTCGACGAACTCGAACGCAAGATTGCTCAAAAGATGGGCATGGAGAAAACGTTTGCGGTGTCGGGACAGACGTATCCGAGAAAGCTGGACAGCCGTGTTCTGAATGCGCTTTCGGGAATTGCGCAGAGTGCCTATAAATTCGCACAGGATTTGAGATTGCTGCAATCCTTCCGTGAAGTTGAAGAGCCCTTTGAGAAGAATCAGATCGGCTCGTCTGCGATGGCCTATAAGCGCAATCCGATGCGTTCCGAACGCATTTGTGCGCTTTCCCGCCATGTGATGACGCTTACGCAGGATGCTTCCATGACGGCCGCAACGCAGTGGTTCGAGCGCACGCTGGATGATTCCGCGAATCGCCGCCTGTCGCTGCCCGAAGCATTCCTGGCGGCGGATGCGGTATTGGAGCTGTACGCCAATATCGCCGAAGGCATGGTGGTGTATCCGAAGATGATTGCACGGCGTGTGAACGAGAATCTTCCGTTCATGGCCACGGAGGACATCATTATGGAATCCGTGAAGAACGGCGGCGACCGTCAGGAGATTCACGAGCGTGTGCGCGTGCATTCGCAGGCGGCGGCCATGCGCATGAAGCGTGACGGCCTGGAAAGCGATTTGCTCGACAGAATCGCCGAAGATCCGGCATTCCCGCTTAGCCGTGAAGCACTTACCGAATTGCTCGCTCCCGAAAAATACACGGGTCGTGCACAGGAACAGACGGAGCATTTCATCGAAACGGTGATTGATCCGATTCTGGCTCAGCAGAAGGAAACCGCAATCGGCGACATTCGCGTATAACCATCAGAGATGAAATACCGAGATTAGTATGCAAATACTTTTCTCGGTATTTTATATATCGGTGCGGCGGAGAAAAAGGCTTTACTTGACAAGCGTTTGGCAATCAAGTATCATAATTGCGTTATTCAAAAAAGAATCAAAGGAGACTTTGTGATGGCAAACAGAGTGGCCGTTGTGACCGGAGGAAGCAGCGGTATAGGACGATGCACCGCTGCGGCATTAAGAGATGCAGGCTGCACGGTGTATGAATTGTCACGCCGAGAGGTAAAGGCCGACGGCGTTAAACACATTACCGCAGACATAACGAACGAGGAGCAGGTAAAGGCCGCTGTCGAGACAATTACGGCGCAGGAAGGGCGGATAGACATCCTTGTAAACAATGCGGGATTCGGAATATCCGGTGCCGCCGAACGGACGGCAAGCCGTGATTCCCATGCGCAGCTGGAGCTGAATCTTTTCGGTATGGACAATGTCACCCGCGCGGTGCTGCCGATTATGCGCACGCAGGGCGGCGGAAGAATCGTGTGCATGAGCTCTATTGCGGGAATTTTTCCCATTCCCTTTCAGCTGTGGTATTCCGTAAGCAAATCTGCGGTGATATCCTATGCGCTGGCGCTTCAAAACGAGGTACGGCCGTTTAATATCAGCGTCTGTACCATCATGCCGGGTGACATTGCAACCGGATTCACCGATGCGAGACTTAAAAGCTCCGAGGGCGATGATGTTTACGCCGGGCGCATTGAGCGTTCGGTTGCCGTTATGGAACACGATGAACGCACGGGAATGACTTCGGAATTTGCGGGAAAATTCGTTGCCAAATATGCGCTCAAGAAGCGCAGTCGTCCGCTTGTCGCTATGGGATTTGCCTATAAAGGCGCCGCCATGCTGGCGAAACTTCTGCCTCGGCGGTTTTCAAACTGGCTCGTCGGCAAAATATACGCAAAATAATACATATGCACCCCGAAAGCGTTTGACCTTCGGGGTGCATATCAAATAGTCGGGAATCATTCTCCGTCCGTTGCATAAAAACCTTTATGCTGTGCGTTGTCGTGAGAGGCGAAGCGAACGGGGGTCATGTAGTTTTCACCGTAGCTGGCCACCAGAATCTCGTGCCAGCGCTTTGTAATCATCAATTCGGTATCCTCGAACGGCACGCGAATATATTCGCTCATGACATCGGCGGGGAAAATCAGCGCAAGTTCCGAATACATGGTGTTGGAACGGTGAATCTGCTTTCCGTTTCCGCAAAATGCGTGTTTGCAGAAGGCATTCATCAACCGTGCCTTGAAGCGTGCGGTGAACGGTTTGCCCATTATATATCCGACATTTAGCAAAACACGTTTCAAACCGTGATGTAAATCGGCCTTGCGGGAAACTTCCATGCTTTCACGATTCTTTGTGAATGCCAGGAAAAAACCGCATCCGAGCAGCTTCAATTTGCGGGGCAGGGGAGAGGTGCTGATTGAATCGAAAATGAAAATATCAATCCAGGCCCCCGGCTTTCCCTTGCGGCGCAGCCAAACGCGCGGATGCTGAGAAGCGTATTCCCGAAAGGTATACCCTTCTCCCAACGCACCCGTGCGGGCAATGTCGCGAAACTTCTCGTATTGAGAGCGTGTCATGGCGATATCCGCATCATCGTCCCACGGAATGAATCCGTGTTCGCGAATTGCGCCGAGCAGTGAACCGGCATCGAGCGTATAGGAAATATTGTTCCGAACGCAGAATTCATCGAAGTGCTTCAACAGCACCAGAATTTCGGGATGAATAAGGCGCAATTCGGGAATGGATGGCATCGCTTTTTCCTCCGTTATGCGTGCACAACCGTGCCGATGCTTTCACCGCGCGCAACGGCAAGGATGTTGTCCAGATTGTCCATGTTGAATACTCGAATGCAGCCCAGCTTCTGATCCATGCACAGCTGGAAGGCGGTTGCATCCATAACCTTCAGATTCTTGTCCAGCGCTTCCTGATAGGTGATGTCCCGAAGCAGCTTCGCATTCGGATTGCTGCGGGGATCGGAATCGTAAACGCCGTCTACCGTGGTTCCCTTGAATACCGCATCCGCATTCAATTCAACGGCACGAAGCGCCGCGGCGGTGTCGGTGGTGAAGAACGGATTTCCGCTGCCGCCCGCGAGCAGCACGATTTCGCCGTTGTTCAGGCAGGCATCCGCGCGATCCGCACGATACAATTCGGCGAAACGCGTCATTTCCTGTGCGGTGAATACGGTGGCTTTGCGACCTGTGCGCGTCAGTGCTTCACGAACGGCCAAAGCGTTGATAATCGTGGCGAGCATGCCCATCTGGTCTGCGGAAACGGCATCCATTTCGGAAGAGAAGCGACCGCGCCAAATGTTGCCGCCGCCCATCACAACGCCCACCTGAATGCCCATATCCGAGAGCTTTCCGATTGTGTCCGCCGCACGAAGAATGCGGGATTCATCGAAGGTCACGGATTTTTTCTTGTCGAGGGGCATGGTTTCCGGGGCCAGCGTTTCACCGCTCAGCTTCAGAATAATGCGCTTATACATGAAAGAACACTCCTTCAAACAAATTTATGCGTGAAAAAAGGAACGCTTTGACACGTTCCTTTCGATTTATGAAGATTACTTCTTTCCAATCTGCTCGGCAACTTCCGCTGCGAGGTCGGAAACTTTCTTCTCAAGACCATCGCCCATCTTATAACGGGTGAACGCAACAACCTTCGTTCCGGGAGCGCGCTTTTCAATCATAGCGCCAACGCGGAGGTCGTTGTCCTTGACGTATACCTGCTCGAGCAGGCAAACTTCTTCGTAGAACTTGTTGATACGTCCCTGAACCATCTTCTCGATGATCTTCTCGGGCTTGCCTTCGTTGCGGGCCTGAGCTGCGAGAATCTCGGTCTCGTGTGCAAGATGCTCTGCCTTCACCTGATCACGGGTAACGTATTCAGGAGCAACAGGGGAAGCAGCGGCAATCTGCAGGCAGGTGTCGTGCAGGGTTTCGGTAACCGCTTCGGTCACTTCATCGCAATCGGCAATCAGCAGAACGCCAACCTTGCCGCCCATGTGGATGTAGCTCTCAACGGTGCCCTTCTCTGCATGATAGCGAACGAAACGACGAACGGAAATCTTCTCGCCGATCTTAGCGGTCTTCTCGGTAACCACTTCGTTCACGGTCTGCTCGGAACCTTCCATCTTGCAAGCAAGCAGTGCTTCAACATCTGCGGGATCGGAAATCACAACCTGCTTTGCGATTGCGGTAACCATGTCCTTGAATTCGGGGGTGTTCGCCACGAAGTCGGTTTCGCAGTTTACTTCAACCAGAGCGCCGGTGTTGCACTTGTTGCAGATGAATGCGCCTACCAGGCCTTCTGCTGCGATGCGGCTCTGCTTCTTAGCGGCCTTTGCAAGACCCTTTTCACGCAGATAGTCAATCGCCTTTTCGATATCACCGTCACAAGCTGCCAGAGCCTTTTTGCAATCCATCATGCCGCAACCGGTACGACCACGCAGGTCCATAACCACTTTTGCGCTAATCTCAGCCATGTTCGTGTCCTCCTCAATCTCTCTTAACGTGATTCACGCGACGCCCGGCTGGGCGTGTCTGCGCTCACCTGACGTCGCATGAAACGTTTGTGTTCGAATTATTCGTTTACAGCTTCAGCTGCGGGAGCGGCTTCTTCTTCGGAAGTCTGCTCGCCCTGCTTGCCTTCGAGAACGGCGTCTGCCAGCTTGCCGGCAATCAGCTTCACGGCGCGGATAGCGTCGTCGTTGCCGGGGATGACGTAATCGATCTCGTCGGGATCGCAGTTGGTGTCAACGATCGCAACGATCGGGATGCCCAGAATGCGGGCTTCCTGAACAGCGATGCGCTCCTTGCGGGGGTCAACGATGAACAAAGCGCCGGGGAGCTTCTTCATCTCGCGAATGCCGCCGAGGTTCTTCAGCAGCTTTTCACGCTCTGCGCACAGCTTGATAACTTCCTTCTTGGGCAGAATTTCGAACTGGCCGTTCTTCTCCATCGCATCGATGTCGTTCAGGCGCTTGATGCGGGTCTGAATGGTGCGGAAGTTGGTCAGCGTGCCGCCCAGCCAACGATTGTTGACATAGTACATGCCGCAGCGCTTGGCTTCGGATTCAATGGATTCCTGAGCCTGCTTCTTGGTGCCGACGAACAGAACGGACTTGCCTTCCAGAGCGATGTCGCGAACGAACATATATGCTTCGTCGATCTTGCGAACGGTCTTCTGCAGGTCGATGATGTAGATACCGTTGCGTTCGGTGAAGATGTACTGAGCCATCTTCGGGTTCCAGCGGCGGGTCTGATGACCAAAGTGGACGCCGGCTTCGAGCAGCTGCTTCATGGAAATGACTGCCATAGTGGGGTTCCCTCCTTGTTTTTTCCACCTTTTGCTTCAACTTTGCCCGACACCATGAGTTTCCTCTACGGTCAACCGTCGAACAAATCGGCAAAAGTGCGTTTTACCGAAGCATTATAGCACA
>CAVHAH010000059.1:6275-10299 GCA_963633785.1 bacterium | reverse complement strand
CCGCACAATTCGGCGGCGACGCTGAATGCGCCTTTTGCGGTATCTGGAAGCTGCAAAAATCTCGATTTACCTCCAGTAAACCTTCGATTCGTGCATTTCCATCTACCACAAAATTCGCTATTCATCGTACCACCTTATTTGTGTGGTGTTACCTAAAGGTACCTTCGATTGGAGAAGAATATATGATCGTTGTTTCGGCGGGAATTATCGTCAAGGACGGGAAAATATTGCTTGCGCAGAGAAAACCGACGGCCAATCAGGCTCTGAAATGGGAATTTCCGGGCGGAAAGGTGGAGAAAAACGAATCACCGCAAGCGGCGCTTGTGCGTGAATTAAGCGAAGAACTCGGCATTCAAACGGAAACGGGAAGGATATTTGATGCGAGATATGTTTCCGATGCGGATCGCGAGCTTTTGATTCTGTTTTTCTTCACGAAAATATGCGGCGGTCAACCGAAGACCATTGATTGCAACGGTTTTGAATGGACGGACTGCGAGCATATTCTCGAATACGACCTTGCCCCGACGGATCGGTGTGTCGCCGAACAGCTTGCAAGTGAAGATCGTGAAATCAAAAGGAGAACGATATGATTCGGAAAAAAGCGGCAGAAGCCGTGCTTGCGGCGGCGCTGAAAACGGGCGGCGATTTTGCCGAACTGTTTTTGCAGGATGAACGTTCGAGCGCGTTGAGCATGGCTTTCGACAGAATCGAAGATGCGGTAACGGGACGTGCGCACGGTGCGGGCATTCGCGTATTCAACGGATTGAATTCGGTGTATGTCTATACGAACGACACGTCTTTGCAAGGCCTTTTGCGCGCGGCAGAGCGTGCGGCGGATGCAATCGGCAGCGGAAGCGAAGTGCGGAATGTGCGTTTAACGGGATCTTATCTGAAGAATATTCACGAATTTCGTGAGCTTCCGATGGATGTTCCCGGAACGAACAAGGCGGAACTGCTGCGCCGAGCTTCCTTGAGCGCCAAAAGCGTATCACCGCAAATCAAACAGGTGCGTGCCTCGATTGCAGACAGCGACGGAGAAATTCTGATTGCCAACAGCGAGGGACTTTTCACCTCGGATCGGCGCGTTTATACCCGTATTCGCATTTCGGCGATTGCCTCCGACGGCACGGAAAATCAAACGGGAACGGAAGCTCCGGGCGCATTGATGGGCTATGAGCTGTTCAAAACGCGCGTGGATGTGGAAGAAGCGGCAAGGTGTGCGGCCAAGCGGGCGGTAACCATGCTCAATGCGCAGCCGTGTCCTGCGGGACGTATGCCTGTGGTAATCGACAACGGCTTCGGCGGCGTGATTTTTCATGAGGCGTGCGGTCATTCGCTTGAAGCGGCGGCAGTGGCGTTCGGGAATTCCGAATTCTGCGGCAAACTGGGCACGCAGATTGCTTCGCCGATTGTTACCGCAATTGACGACGGAACAATGGAAAACGAATGGGGGTCGACCAATATCGATGACGAGGGTACGCCCACCACGCGTTTGGTTTTGATAGAAAACGGTATATTGAAAAATTATATGATCGATCGCCTGAATGCCCGCCGCATGAAAATGCCGGTCACGGGAAGCGGACGCCGTCAGGATTATACATTCGCACCGACATCGCGCATGCGCAATACATTCATTGCGCCCGGAACGGATGAAAACGATGAAATTATTTCGAGCTGTGCGGACGGTTTGTATGCCAAGAGCATGGGCGGCGGTTCCGTGAATCCGATTACCGGAGAATTCAACTTTTCCGTCAGCGAGGGCTATCTGATTCGCAACGGAAAAATCGACCGTCCTGTGCGCGGCGCAACCTTAATCGGTCGTGGAAGCGAGATTCTCCGGAAAATCGATCGTGTCGGAAAAGATATGCAGATGGCGCAGGGAATGTGCGGTGCTTCGAGCGGATCGATTCCGACCAATGTGGGTCAGCCGATGATTCGTGTGACCGATATTACCGTAGGAGGCCGCTGAGATGAATGTAAATCAATTTACGGAATTGCTTTTCGAGCGTGCAAAGCAGGCGGGATTTGAAGCGTGCGAGGTCTTTTACGAAACGTCCTCCGACTTTGAAACGGATGTGCTGCGCGGCGAAATTATTCGCTATAATGTCTCGGATACCATCGGTTTGGGCTTTCGCGGTTTAATCGGCGGGAAAATGGGCTATGCCTCCACGCAGGTTCTGGATGCGGATGCAATCGACCAGCTGGTAGATGGTGCGAAGATGAATGCGAGTCTGATTGAGAATCCCGATGCGCAATTCCTGTATGCGGGCGATTCCGCATACGAGCAGGTTGAAACCTATTTCCCGACGCTCGATGAGATTTCATCCGAAGAGAAAATCGCAATGGCTCGCACATTGGAGCAAAAAGCGCTCTCGCAGGACACGCGCATCGAGCAGGTTGACGGCTGCATCATTTTTTCGGGATGCGGAGAAACCTATATTCGCAATACGCTTGGCTTGAATGTTCGCAAGCGCTACAATATGCTGGGAGGATACATCGGCGTAATCGCCCGAGAGGGAGAGAAAGTTAATTCGGGCAGCAGTACATTTTGCGTTTGCAATCCGAAAGAAATCAACTTGGAACATACGGCTCAAACGGCGGTGCATGAAGCCATAGACGGCTTGAATCCCAAGAGCGCACCGTCTGTGCCCGTGAAGGTTATTCTCGGTCAGGATGCGGCGCTCAGCCTGCTGCGAACGTTTTCGGGGATTTTTTCCGCAGATGCGGCGCAGAAGGGTATGTCATTGCTGAAGGATAGGGAAGGCACGGCTGTTGCCGATGAATGCGTGACGATTCTGGACGATCCTTGGATGAACGGAAGCCCCGCATCGGGAGCGTTTGATGGCGAAGGCGTGCGCACGGTTCGGAAAAAGGTTATCGATTCCGGCAAACTGACCACGCTGCTGCACAACCTGAAAACCGCCCACAAGCAGGGTGTCGAGAGCACGGGCAATGCCACACGCGGCTATAATTCCGCCCTCGGAATCGCACCGAGCAATTTTTATTTTCAGCCGAGCGAGTGCACAAGGGAAATGCTGATGCGGCAAATGGAAGAAGGCCTTTTGATTACGGATTTGCAGGGAATGCATGCCGGAACCAATCCAATCAGCGGCGATTTCTCGTTGAGTGCAAAAGGCTTTGCGATTCGCAACGGCAAGCGCGCGGAAGCGGTTTCGCAAATTACCGTTTCGGGAAATTTCTATACGCTTTTGCAGGATATCGAAGCCGTAGGCAGCGACCTGAAATTCGGTCTCCCCGGAAGATGCCGCTTCGGAAGTCCGTCGCTGCTGATAAAAAAACTGTCGATTGCGGGAGCGGAATAAAACGGCGAGCGGCAAACGGACGATTTTCATGCGAAAAGAAGCGCATAAATGCCAAAAGAAACGTGTATTTGCTTGATTTTTCCCATTGCTTCGTCTATAATAGAAAATCGGGGGTGCAAGGGAATGGAATCGCAGTTTTCACGCACGGCACTTTTGTTGGGCGAAGAAGCGGTGCAGCGGCTTTGGAAAAAGCGCATTGCGCTGTTCGGCGCCGGCGGTGTGGGCGGATTTGCGGCGGAGGCATTGATTCGTGCCGGAATCGGCGCAATGGATGTATTCGACAAGGATACCATCAGCCTGAGCAATATCAATCGTCAGATTATTGCATTGCATTCCACAATCGGTATGAAAAAGGCAGAGGCGCTGAAGGAGCGTTTGAATGATATTTCTCCGAATGCGCAAATCTGTGCAAGAGATATGTTTTACCTCCCGGAAACAGCCGATCAGGTTGATTTCACACAATATGATTATATCGTAGACTGCATCGATACCGTGAAGGCCAAGATTGATTTGGCGGTACAGGCGCAAAACTACGGTATTCCGATTATCAGCGCCATGGGTGCGGGAAACAAGCTGGATCCCACACGTTTTGAGGTTGCCGATTTATATGAGACGAGCATTTGCCCGCTTGCCCGCGTGATGCGCAGTGAGTGCCGCAAACGCGGGGTAAAACGCCTCAAGGTGGTCTATTCGAAAGAAGT
>CAVHAH010000059.1:451-6265 GCA_963633785.1 bacterium | reverse complement strand
GAAGTGCCGTGCACACCGAGGGAACAGGTTTCGAGCGATGCCCCGGGGCGCAGAAGCGTTCCCGGAAGCGTATCCTTTTGCCCATCGGTTGCCGGGCTGATTCTGGCGGGTGAAGTCATCCGCGATATGTTGGAAATTTCGCGTGCGTAAACGCTTGCTATGTTCTGAAAGGGATTTCAATGAACGATTGTATTGGCTTTTTTGACTCCGGCGTGGGTGGTATCAGTGTGATGCGTGCCGCACGCAAGTTGTTGCCGAATGAGAATTTTTTCTTTTTCGGCGATAATCGCAACGCCCCCTACGGAAAGCGTCCGCCGGAAGAACTTCGATCCTTTTGCCTGAATGATTTGCAGCGGTTGCTCGATCACGGTGTTAAGGCTGTTGTGGCGGCTTGCAATACCGCAACTGCGTGCTATATGGATATTCTGCAGGAGCAAACGGACGTTCCGATTATCGGCATAAGTCCGGCGCTTCATCGTGCACAGCAGGCTCGCCATGGCGGCGAAATTCTTGCCATCGCAACCTATGCGACTTTGCATTCGCAGTCGTTTCACAAACAGATGTGCGAATACGGTGAAAACGTGATTCCCGTAGTCGGCGAAGGACTTGTCGAGGTCGTTGAATCCGGATTGTCGGACACGCCGGAAGCAATGCGGGTGGTGGAGAAGCTGTTGAATCCGTACCGCACGCATAATATTGACGGCATTGTTCTCGGATGCACGCATTATCCGTTTTTGATACATTCATTCCGCCGTTTATTCCCGAATGCCGATTATTTCGACGATAGCATGGAAGCAAGCCAAAGCCTTGCAAATCTTCTCGATGAGCGCGGCATAAGATCCGATTCCACGCCCGGCCGCACCGAATATGCAACTTCGGGAGATGAATCCGACCTGCGCCTGATGCGCAAATTGATGGAGTGGGAATAAAACCGAATCGTTTTTATCGCTAAGGAAATTTCTTCCTCGGCGATTTTTTATATCAAAAAAGGCGAACGTTCGCTCATTCGAACGAGATTTAACGGTAATAAATCCGAACATTTCACGAACAACTATTGATTATGTGCGCTTTTTCCTGTATAATCGAATCATAAACCCGGTTGAAATACAATGCAGGGAGGGATTCGCAATGGCAAGGGTTGCAATTGTGATGGGAAGCGAACATGATTTGCCTGTGGTTTCCAAGGCAATGGATTGCTTGAAGAGCTTGAAAGTTGAATATGAAGTTCGTGTATTATCGGCGCACAGGTCTTCAGAGGCATGCGCGCTTTTTTCACGCAGTGCAGAGGAAAACGGCTTCGGCGTAATTATCGCAGCGGCGGGAAAAGCGGCGCATTTGGCGGGTGCGATTGCGGCGAATACGGTGCTTCCGGTAATCGGCATTCCGATTAAAGCTTCGGTGTTGGACGGCTTGGATGCGCTGTTGTCTACCGTTCAGATGCCGTCGGGCATTCCGGTGGCAACGGTTGCAATCGACGGAGCGGAAAATGCGGCATTGCTGGCGGCACAGATTCTGGCAAACGGCGATCCCGAATTGCGCGAGCGGTTGAAGGAAAAGCGCGCAAAGGCGTTGGCGGCCATTGAAGAAGCGGATAAGCGAATCAACGAACAATATAAGTAAGTAAAACGGAGGATGAAAATCATGAATAAGGTTGCACAGTTGTACGAAGGCAAGGCAAAGAAAGTTTATTCCACCGAAAATTCCGAATATGTGATTGTTTCCTACAAGGACGATGCCACTGCGTTCAACGGCCTGAAGAAGGGCACCATCAGCGGCAAGGGCGTTATCAACAATCGTATGACCAATCTGTTGATGCAGATGCTTGAAAAAGCGGGCGTGAAGACCCATTTCGTAGAGGAACTCTCCGAGCGTGAAACGCTGGTGCGCAAGGTTTCCATCGTGCCGCTCGAGGTCATTATCCGCAATGTTTCCGCAGGCTCCTTCTCGAAGCACTACGGCGTGGAAGAGGGCATTCGCTTCGAACATCCCACGATTGAATTCTCCTATAAGAACGATGAATTGGGCGACCCGCTGCTGAATGAATACCATGCGCTGGCGCTGAAGCTGGCAACGCAGGAAGAAATCAATCAGATTAAGGCAATGGCATTCAAGGTCAATGAGCTGCTGTGCGAATTCTTTGACAAGTGCGGCGTGGATTTGATTGACTTCAAGCTGGAATTCGGTCGCCTGACGGACGGCACGATTGTGTTGGCAGACGAAATCAGCCCGGACACCTGCCGCTTCTGGGACAAGAAAACCCACGAGAAACTGGATAAGGATCGCTTCCGCCGTGACCTGGGCAATGTGGAAGATGCCTATCAGGAAATGATGAAGCGCGTACTCGGTGCATAATCGGAGGAAATATGGGCGGTTATTTCGGCATTGTCACCAAGCGTGATGCGATAGAAGATACCTTTTTCGGCGTGGATTATCATTCCCATTTGGGCACACGCTACGGCGGCCTTGCGGCGTATGATCCGGAAATCGGGCTTCAGCGCCAGATTCATCGGATTGAGAATGCGCCCTTCCGCACGAAATTCGAGCATATATTTGATGAAATGCGGGGCAATGCCGCCATCGGTTGTATTAGCGATACCGATCCGCAGCCGCTGCTGATTCGCTCGAATCTGGGCGTGTATGCGCTGTGCGTGGTGGGAATCATCAACAATTCGGAAGAACTGATTCGTCAGTATCTTTCCTTCAGCGGCGGACATTTCGGCGCCATGACGGGCGGACGTGTGAACACAACCGAGCTGGCGGCGGCGCTGATCAATCAGAAAAGCGATTTTGTGGAAGGCATTCGCTTTGCACAGAAGGAGATTAAAGGCAGCGCATCGTTTCTGATTCTGAAAGAGGACGGACACATCATTGCCGCACGAGATCGGCTGGGTCGATTGCCCGTGCTGATCGGCAAGGGCGAAGATTGCATGTGCGTGTCGTTTGAATCGTTTGCCTATAAGAAACTGGGCTGCGAGGATTATGCGGAACTCGGCCCGGGCGAGATTGTGGAACTGACGGACAGTGAATGCCGTCAGTTGAGCCAACCCGGCGAAGAAATGCGCATCTGCTCTTTCCTGTGGAGCTATTACGGCTATCCGACATCATCCTATGAGGGGATGAATGTCGAGGTCATGCGTTACAGAAACGGTCAGATTATGGCCAAGCATGATAAGGAAGCGGGAAATGCCGAGAACATCGATTATATCGGCGGCGTTCCCGATTCGGGCACACCGCACGCCATCGGCTATGCCAATGAATCCGGCGTTCCGTTTGCACGTGCATTCATTAAATATACGCCCACATGGTCGCGGTCATTTATGCCTACGCATCAGAACGAGCGCAATAAAATCGCCAAGATGAAGCAGATTCCCGTGCATGAATTGATTCAGGATAAGAATCTTCTGTTCGTGGATGATTCCATTGTTCGAGGCACACAGCTGCGCGAGACGGTTGATTTCCTGTATGCCAACGGCGCGAAGTCGGTGCATATGCGTTCTGCGTGTCCGCCGATTATGTACGGTTGTAAATACCTGAATTTTTCGCGCGCAACGAGCGATATGGATTTGCTGGCACGGCGCATCATCGTTGAACTGGAGGGCGAAGAAGGTCTGAAATTCATCGATGAATACAGCGATTTCAACACCGAGAGAGGCAAACGCCTGCGTGAAACCATTTGCGAAAAATTCGGTTTCGCTTCGCTGGAATTCCAATCGCTCGAAGGCGTGATTGAAGCCATAGGCATCGACAAATGCAAACTGTGCACCTACTGCTGGGACGGGAGGGAATAAGTATGAATACCCAATCGAGATCTGAAAGTTACGCCGCAGCCGGCGTGGATATCACTGCGGGTTACCGTGCGGTGGAATTGATGAAGAAACATGTTGCACGCACAAACATCCCCGGCGTGTTGACGGGCATCGGCGGATTCGGCGGTCTGTTTGAAATGGATTTGACCGGAATCACGCATCCCGTGCTCGTTTCCGGAACGGACGGCGTGGGCACAAAGCTGAAAATCGCCTTCCTGATGGATAAGCATGACACGGTCGGCATCGACTGCGTGGCAATGTGCGTTAATGATATTATCTGCTGCGGCGCCAAACCGCTGACGTTCCTGGACTATATCGCCTGCGGCAAGAACGTTCCCGAAAAGATTGCGGCAATCGTGTCGGGCGTCGCCGAAGGCTGTGTGCAGGCGAATTGTGCGCTGGTTGGCGGCGAAACGGCGGAAATGCCGGGTTTCTATCCCGAAAACGAATATGACCTTGCGGGATTCTCCGTGGGCGTGGTGGATCGTGAAAAGATTCTGGATTCCGAAGCGATTCGCGAAGGCGATGCGCTGATTGCGTTGAAATCTTCGGGCGTACATTCCAACGGTTTCTCGCTGGTGCGCAAGGTGTTCGACGTGAATGAACGGAACCTGAGCGTTTATTCCGATGAACTGGGAAAAACGCTGGGTGAAGCGCTGCTTGCGCCCACTCGCATCTACGTTCGCCCCGTGCTTGATTTGATTTCCCGTGTAACGGTTAAGGGAATCTCCCACATCACGGGCGGCGGCTTTTATGAGAATATTCCGCGCTGTTTGCCCGATGGCATGAGTGCGAAAATCGATACTTCTGCCTTGGAAATTCTGCCTATCTTTGATTTGATTGAGAAAACGGGCAACATTTCCCGCAGAGATATGTTCAATACGTTCAACATGGGCACCGGCATGGTGCTGGTGGTTTCTGCCGAGGAAGCGAATCAGGCCGTTTGTGCTTTGAAGGCGCAGGGAGAGGAAGCGAAAATCATCGGCCATGTCGAGAAAGGCGAAGAACGGGTGGTGCTCGCATGAGCGCACGTGTAGCCGTGCTGGTTTCGGGCGGCGGAACGAATTTGCAGGCGCTGATTGATGCGAAGAACTGCGGAAAAATGCCGAATGCCGAAATCGAACTGGTGATTTCAAACGTTCCCGATGTCTACGCCCTTGAGCGGGCAAAGAAAGCGGGCATTGCGGCCTATACCTGCGTGAAGCGGGGAAGATCGCAAACGGAATTCGAAGCGGAATTGAACCGAATCCTTGAAACCAATCGGATTGATTTGATTGTGCTGGCAGGTTTTCTGGCGATTCTTTCGCAGGACTTTACAAGCCGCTATCCGAAGCGCATTCTCAACATTCACCCGTCGTTGATTCCGTCATTTTGCGGAGAAGGCTTTTACGGACTGCATGTGCACGAAGCGGCTTTGAAGCGTGGCGTGAAGGTCACGGGCGCAACGGTTCATTTTGTGAATGAAATTCCCGACGGAGGAGAAATCCTGCTTCAGAAAGCCGTGGCGATTCAGCCGAACGACACGCCCGAGGTTTTACAGCGCAGGGTAATGGAAGAGGCTGAATGGAAGCTGCTGCCGCAGGCGGTTGAAATGGTCGCAGCACAAATGGAGGAGAAAAATCATGCAAAATCTGTTTGAGCGCATCGGCGCAACCACTTATCCCGGACGTGGCCTTGTGGCGGGAAAAACGCCCGACGGCGAGAAGCTTTTCCTGGCCTATTTCATTATGGGCCGCAGCGAGAATTCCCGCAACCGTGTATTTGTGCCCACGGAAGACGGCATTCGCACGGAGGCATTCGATCCGAAAAAGATGGTCGATCCTTCGCTGATTATCTATGCACCTGTTCGCAAAGTCGGCTCGGCACTCGTTCTGACCAACGGCGATCAAACCGATACCGTTCGTGATTTTCTGCTTCGGGGAAAGACGTTTGCGGAGGCGCTTCGCACACGCACCTTCGAACCTGATTGCCCGAATTTCACGCCGCGCATCAGCATGATGGTCGAGGC
>CAVHAH010000059.1:0-441 GCA_963633785.1 bacterium | reverse complement strand
GGTCGAGGCGGACGGTCGCGTTCAAATGTCGATTTTGAAATCCGGCGATAAGGACGGAACCACCTGCATTCGCAATTTCTTTGAATATGAATCCATTCCGGCGGGCACGGCACGCTTTTTGCACACCTATTTGGGCGACGGCAATCCGATTCCGTCTTTTGAGGGTGAACCCGAATTAACGGCGCTCGATGGCGACTTTGAATCTCTGACGGAAGGCGTTTGGAACGCATTGAATGCCGACAACCGCGTGTCGCTTTTCACGAAGATGGTGAATCTGAAGAGCGGCGAAACGAAAGAACGCATCATCAACCGCAATGTCTGAAAGGAGTATGAAGCATATGGCGCATGAAATCGCTTTGAAATACGGATGCAATCCCAATCAGAAGCCCGCGCGAATCTTTCTGGAATCGGGCGAACTTCCAGTCACGGTTCTCAACGGTC
>CAVHAH010000058.1:0-10407 GCA_963633785.1 bacterium | reverse complement strand
TATTGAGATCGTCCGTCTCGTCGGTCACTTCGTCCGTTCCTTCGGGCGTCTTCGGATTCTCGGGATTCTTCGGATCGGGCACCGAATCCGCCGTGGCGGTTACGCTGTTCACAACCTTGCCGTTCAGGATATCATCAACGGTCACGGTGTGGGTGGTGGTGAAGGTTCTGGTTTCGCCAACCGCCAGCGTGCCGATTTGCGTTCTGAATCCCGTCATCGCATCGTTCACGGTCACGTTCGTGAACGCCACATTACCGTCATTCTTCACGGTGATGGTGTAAGTGATGACTTCGCCCAGTTCTACCTTCTGTCCGTCCTTATCGGAGGTCTTTTTCACGGTCAGGGTGGTATTCAGCTCACTCGTGGTATCCGTGACTTCATCCTCGCCCTTCGGGGTCTTGGTGGTTCCGGGCTTCTTGGGATCTTCAATCGGATCGCCCTGCGCCATCGCCTTGTTGGTAATCGAGCCCGCCTTGATATCTTCGCCGGTCACAACATAGGTGGTGGTGAAGGTCTTGGTTTCGCCCACATCCAGTTCGTCAATGGTCGTGTGCAGGTTGGTCAGGGTATCGTCCACCTTCACATTCGTATAGAAAACGTTTCCGTTGTTGGTTACCTTGATTGTGTAGGTGATCGTGTCGCCGATGTTTACGTTGGCTGTCTTGTCGGAGGTCTTTTCAACAGTCAGCGTGGTGTCGATATCCGCCACATCATCCTCGGAGGGATTGGGCGTGACTTCGGGATTGCCGTCTGCGGAAACTGTCGCCGAGTTCTTAACGATACCGTTGAGAATGTCTGCGCTGGTCACAACGTATTCGGCATTCACGGTAACGCTCTCGCCGGGGGCGATGGATGCAATCTTCGCAATGTTCTCGTCAACGGTGTATCCGTCGCCTTCGATAATGTCCGCCGTGACGATGGAATCCTTCACGGTTACATTGTTGATTGTGGTATTGCCCTCGTTGGATACAACGATGGTATACTGAATCTTTTCGCCCAGCGCATACTCCTTGGAAGTGTCCGCACTGGTCTTGACATACTTCAGCTTCGGGTGCTGCATGTCCGTGGTCGCATTCGCATAGGACGGAATCACGACCACATTTTCGCTCTCTTCTGCCTTCAAAACGGCCGTTACACGCGCAACGTTGTCGATTTCGCCGTTGGCCTCAAGCGTGCCCAAATCGCTCTCCTGCACCGTGTAGGTGTAGTTGATAATCTGGCTGTACGCCTTTCCGGGCTCGGTATCCGGCAGGGTGAACTTGCCGTTTGCATAGGTGTAGTTCTGAGACGGCGCAATCTCGACATTCGCCGCATCCGCTACGCCCAGCAGGGAGTCCTCCAGCACCACATCGGTGATGGTCATATTGTTGGTCGCCGGTGCGCTCACTTCAATCTGATATTCAATCTTGTCGCCGAGCTTGTAAACGCCGTCTGCGGGCGCATTCACAATGCTCTTGTAGACATACATCAGATACTGCGGATCTTCAACGTCGGCGGTTTCCGTTCCTGTCACGGGATCGACGCCGGGAGCGGTGGCGGTTACAACGTTCGTAACGTTGCCGTTGAGCAAATCCTTCTCCTGAAGCGTGTATTCAACCTTGATGTAAACGTAGTTCACGCCTTCTTCAGGGTCGTTTTTGTTGTACGGATCAAGCTGGTTAATGGTTGCGGTTTTTCCGTCCTCGGAAACGGTGTAGAATTCCTTGCCCGCTTCCGGCGGCAGAATCACTGCGCCTTCCAAACCTTCCGTAACGCTAATCGTGGCAACGCCCAAAACCTCCTGGCTCAGGGTTCGGTTGCCCGCATTCATAACGATAACATCGTAGTTGATTGTATCGCCGACCTTGTAGGTCTTCTTTTCCTGCTTCTTCTTGGTAATGGACAGCGCCGTTTTGCTTTCTGCCAGAACGTCCGTTACCGAGTCGGTGCGCTCCAGATCCACGGAATGCTCCGTTCCCTCATGGTCGGTGTAGGTAACGGTGGGCATCGTAACCATTGCGTTGTTCGTAATGGTGTGCGCTTCGATGTCGTCTTCCGTAACGGTGTAGGTCGCCGTAATCGTGGCCTGCGCACCCACGGGCAGTTTCTCGAAGAGCACGGTGGTCTGATCGGCATCAATGGTGTATTCAATGCCGGACGGTTCGGTGGTTACCGTGATTCCCGTGACCTTGCGGATCACACCGTCATCGGGGGCAATACCGGCCTCTACGGACATGGCGTCCTGAAGCAGCACATTGGTATAGTCCACATTGCCCGTGTTCTTCAGCGTGATGGTGTAAGTAATCGTGTCGAAGATATCCGGGTGAACCTGTTGGGCGGTGGCGTTGGACGTCTTCTGCAAATCCACATCGAAAATCGGAAGAACGGTATTCTTGCTTACCGCCGTTGCGCTCGCTTCGCGGTCGTCCCAATGCACGGTTGCGGTGTTGGACACCTTGCCCGCAAGAATGTCGCTCTGCGTCACGGTGCGGTTCGCGTAAAGCGCGATGGATTCGCCCGATTCAAGGGATGAAACCTTCGCCGTATGCCAGCCGTCGAGGGTGACCGTCGGGCCGTAGTAGAAGTCCCAAATCATCGCTTCGTCGTCGGTCACGGTGAAGTTTTCAACCGTTTCCATGCTGTGGTTGGTTACCACGATTTCGAAGGTGATAATGTCGCCTTCCTTATACTCCTCGGCTTCGTAGTAGACGCTCTTGGTGATGCCCAGCGCATCGCCGCTCACGGTCAGGGTGCCGTATTCGGGGGTGATTTCATAGTTGTCCCCGTTCGTGCCGTCCTTGAGCGCATAGCCGAACACGTTCGCTGCGGAACCGATCAGCGTGATGGAGGCAAAGTCGGAATAGTCCGCGCCTTCGCCCTTCACGAATCCCTCGCCGCCAACGGTAACCGTTTCGTTCTTAAGCGGCGTTCCGTCATACTGCTTCGTATCGGTTGCCGAAGTCAGGGTTACCTTACGCGCGTTAACGGTCAGCTTCTCCGTTCCCGTTACATAGCCTTCGTAGTTGTCGCCGCCCACGCGCACCTGAATGGTCTTGCTGTCGGATACGTCCTTGGCGGTGATGGTGTCCGGGTCGGTGGTCCAGTGTTCGCCGTCGGTGCTGTATTCAACCGTCAGGGTGTTGCCGTTTGCGTCCGTATAGGTCGCTTCGCCGGCGGGCCAGTTTTCTCCGTTATACGTCACAACCACATCTTTGGGCGTGAGCGTAACGTACTTCTCGATAGGCGCCTTTTCAATCACCAGCTTGCCGGGGACAACGGTGATTTCGTAGTTCTCGGTTTTGTCGGTGTCTGTTTCATCCGTTACCTTTACAGTGCCGTCGAACAGGCCGTTGTAAGAGCCCTGATCTTTACCGCTTGCGGAATAGGTCAGACCCGAAACGGTCTGGCCGTTCAGAATGCCGTCGGTAGAGAATGTCGTGAGGGTGTGGGTTTCGCCGTCGTATTCAACGGTTTCGCTTGCGCCCACGAAGGTCACGGGCTTGGGCTGAATGGTCAGCTTTTCCGTTCCCTTTACATAGCCATCGTAGTTTTCGCCGCTTACGCGCACATAAACGGTTACGCTGTCGGATACGTTCTCGGCGGTGATGGTACTCGGATCGGTGGTCCAGTCCTTGCCGTCAACGCTGTATTCGATGGTCAGGGTGTTGCCGTTCGGATCATACGCTTCCGCCACGCCGGTGGTATGCTCGTTTCCATCATAGGTCACGACCACGTCTTTGGGCGTGAGGGTGACATATTTGTTGATATCGCCCTTGCCGATGGTCAGCGTTCCGGGGGTGGTGGTGATGGTGTAGTTCTCGGTCAGGTCATGGCCTTCGTCATCCGTTACCTTCGCCGTGCCCGTGAATGCACCGTTGTAAGTGCCTTCGTTCTTGCCCGATGCGGAATAGGTCAGCTCGGTCACGGTCTGACCTTCCAGAATGCCATCGGTGGTGTAGGTCGTGAGGGTATGGGTGTTTCCGTCATACTTCACGGAATCACTTGCGCCCTTGAATTCAACGGGCTTGGGCTGAATGGTCAGCTTTTCCGTTCCCGTTACATAGCCTTCGTAGTTTTCGCCGCTTACACGCACCTGAACGGTTACGCTGTCGGATACGTTCTCGGCGGTGATGGTACTCGGATCGGTGGTCCAGTCCTTGCCGTCAACGCTGTATTCGATGGTCAGGGTGTTGCCGTTCGGATCATACGCTTCCGCCACGCCGGTGGTATGCTCGTTTCCATCATAGGTCACGACCACGTCTTTGGGCGTGAGGGTGACATATTTGTTGATATCGCCCTTGCCGATGGTCAGCGTTCCGGGGGTGGTGGTGATGGTGTAGTTCTCGGTCAGGTCATGGCCTTCGTCATCCGTTACCTTCGCCGTGCCCGTGAATGCACCGTTGTAAGTGCCTTCGTTCTTGCCCGATGCGGAATAGGTCAGCTCGGTCACGGTCTGACCTTCCAGAATGCCATCGGTGGTGTAGGTCGTGAGGGTGTGGGTTTCGCCGTCGTATTCAACGGTTTCGCTTGCGCCCACGAAGGTCACGGCCTTGGGCTGAATATTCAGTTCGCCTGCAACCGCATTCACAATCACATACTTGCCCGATTCGTCAACGGTTCCGACAACCGTTTCGCCCGCTTCGGAGGTGGTGAATTCAACGGGGTATTTGCCCGCATTCGTGCCCGTGGCGGTTGCGGTAACGGTGGGGAAGGAGGCTTCCTCGGTGCAGGTGTATCCGGAAACGGTCTGCGCAGTTCCGTTGTAGGTGGGGGCAGCGCTGTTGGCCGTTACGGAAACGTTCTTATAATAGTAGAAATTGATTACGTTGCCGCTCGTTGCAATCACAATCTGCACCTGATTATCGGATGCGAGCGTATAGCCGTCAATCGTGATTGCTCTTTCCGTCACGGCCGTGCCGAAGGTCTTGCCCGAAACCGTTTTGCTTTCGGCGAGCTTCTCGGTGGTGCCGTTCCAGTAGTAGTTCACGGTGTATTCCAAATCGGTGCGCACCGCCCAAATGGCATAGAGATTGTTCTCGCCGCCTTCGGTATCCACCTGAATCTGAGCGCCTTCGGCAATCAGATTTGCGGAACCGGCAGATGCGTTCGGGTCGGTCGACCAGCCCTTGAACACATAGCCGTCGCGCGCAGCAAAGTGGTCGGTGTAGGCAATGGCATTCACGGTGGCGTTGTTTGCTTCCTGCGTGGAATACGTTTCATCCGTTCCGTAGTTGGAGTGATACGTCAAACCGGCTTTCGCAGCTGCTTCGCCCCAAACGGCGGTCAGGGTAACATCGTGATCGGTGATATCGTATTTCTCGCGCGGCTGATACACATTCGTGCCGTCAGACCAGCCCATGAAGCGCTGTCCGTCCGAAGCGGTCAGCTTGTCGGGCGCCATCACGTCTGCATACGATTCGGAGATGTAGCCCTTGCTATCGGTGGGGGCGGTTACATCGTCCTTGTTCGTTACATAGGTCACATAGAAAGGACCTTCCAGGGTATAGTAGGGGTAAATTTCGATGTTCTTATAAAGCAGGGCCTTGGGATCCACCGCTTCGCCGCCGCCGTTGGGTGCGGTGCGCCAGCCGTGCCACTTATAGCCTTCCTTATTGGCCATGATTGCTTCCTGCTGTTCACCCAGCCAAAGCTGAATGTCCGTTCCGTAGGGAATGTCTTCTTCCGTTTCCGTGTCACCGGTGCCGTTCATTGCAAGGTGCACGGTGGCCTTCACAACGGGTTCTTCCCACTTTGCATACACAGCGACATCGCCCGCCGGCATTTTGTCGAAATGGTAAAGCTGTGTACAGGAAGGATCGGCGTACCAGCCCGCAAAGGTATAGTTTTCGGGAACACCTTCGGGGCGTTCGGTCGGGGTGTAATTCGCGCCCGAAATGTCCGCCTCATACTGGTAGGTCTTGGTGTCTACTTGCTCGTCTTTATAGAAATAGTTGATGTTATAGCTGTTGCGGATATAGTAGAAGCTCAGCGCATTGTTGCTGAAATACTTTTTGCTGTCGCTGAATCCCGCCGTGCTTGCGGAATAGCGGGTGAAGCCCAGAATCTCATGATACTCCTCTTCGTAGGTGGCGTAATTAAAGTAGGTTTTCACCTGTTTGAGCAAATCGAAATTCGTGTTGCTGCTCGGCCAGGAAGAGGTTGAAATCTTCGTGCCTACCTTCTGGAGGTAGTAATAAAGGGTCTTCTGCGTATTGCTGTTCTGATTGTAAAGATTGAATGTCGCATCGAACATCGGCATACGGTCGAGCGTCTGCAGCGCATAGCCGTATTTGCTGCTCTCCGTGCACTCCCACGCGCGGCCGGAATAGGTCGTGTTGAAGGGGTCTTCGTTGAATTTGTCGGAAATCTTGGCGTCGTATCTGGCGGTAATCGTGGCAACGGTGGTATAGTTCCGACCGCTTCTTGCACGGAAAGTCAGGGTATAGGTGTTGCGGTTGTAGTATACGTTCACAACGGTAGAGCCGTCGCCGGCAATGGTTTCCTGCTCGATATTGCCCGTGGCGGTGAATCCGGAGTAGGTCTTGCTTGCGGTGGCTTGGGTCGTGGTGCCGGTCTTGCCGGACTTGGTTTCGGATTCCACATAGGAATACTCATCGTCGTCCGCATTCTGCAGCCAGTAGACCACGGTGTATTCCGCATTCACGGCCTCCCAAACGGCGTGAAGCGTGGTGTGCTCGGTCAGGGACGTTCCGAAGGTGTATTCGCTGCCGTCCTCGGTTGCCCAGTATTTGAATTTATAACCCGCGCGCGTAGGATTGGCTTCGGGAGCGGTGGTGCCTTCGCCCAGAAGGAAGAATTCGGGATCGATATAGCTTCCGCCCTCGGAATCGAATTCAAGCCATACGCCGTCCTTCACATCGGCATACAGAACCACATCGTGGTCGGTGAGGGTTACGGAGGTCACATAATCGCCCGTCAGATCCTCGTTCGCCTTCCAACCTGTGAGGCGCTGTTCAACGCCCACGGGGAAGGAGGCATCTGCAGTGGAGATGGTTTCGCCCGCAACGCCCTTCTTGGTGACCTCAACGGGGTTGCCCGCATCGGGATTCACATTCTTGAAGAACACATAATACACCGTTTCAAACTTTGCGGTGTAGGTGCGCGTCTCGGAATCGGAAACGGAAACGGTGGTGGGGAAGGTCAGTTCCCGACCGTTTTCGTCGAACCAGCCGATGAATTCCTTATCGGAAGACACGGGCGTTCCGGGATTGTTCAGCGCCTGTCCGTTCTTCAGAATCTCCGTGTAGAACACGGTGCCGTCTTCGTTTTTGAAAACGTACGTTGCCGTGGGATTCGAAGCCGGATCAACCAGGCTCGCAAGCGAAATACCGCCGGACGTGATGGTGTCGCCCGCAACGGGAACCACCACCACCGACGCAAGTGCGCTTGTGGGCAGTGCCGTGAGCATCATCATGATGCTCAGCAGCCAGGCCAGTCCTCTGCGTACTACATTTTTCATAGAATTGCTTCCTCTCGTGAAATTCTTGACCGATGACGTTTCGGAATGCGTCATCATTTATTCAATGCTCGGATGGATTCAATAAAGATCGCTGTCGACTTCGATTCCCGTGAGCGTTACGGCAACGCGATAGAAATCGGTGTAGTTCTCTTCGGTAACAACCACTTCGTATTTCTTGGCGGTTGCATTCGAGATATCTTCCCAATTCTCGTTGTCGGCGCTCTTCTGCCACTGAATGGAATACTCCGTTCCGTCGTAGCCGTCAAGCACCGCATACAGCGCAACGCTGTCGCCGAACCGAATCGATTCGCCTTCATAGTAAACGTATACGGAAACGCTGCGCTCACGATTCAACGTGTCTTCGATAACGCTCATCAGCTTGGCATCGCTCGGAACGCTTTCTTCCTCGGCTTCGATTTCGGACGGATCAACGATGTATGCGCTCATTGCGGTGAATACTTCGCCGTCCACCAGAATGAACGCCCAGTGTGCGCCCTTCTCGATTACGCTTACGGTTGAACCGTTTTCCAAACAGCCGCGAACGGCGTTATCGGAAACGGCGCGGTAATTCAGTGCGGGACCGGAAGTGAGAATCGCATAGGTTTCGGTGGAAACCGCTTCGCCCGTGGCGTTGCGAATCACTTGACCGTTCACAACCGAATACTTCTCGGTGCGCTCTGCATTCGCCACATTCGTTTCGGGATCCACAAACGCATCGGGCGATGCGCCGTAGTTTGAAAACGATGCGGTGGAGAGGCCCACGCCGTTGTAAAGGTAATGGCCTGCGCCGGATTCCTTGTCGGCATTCGTGAGGAACTCGGTTTTCACATAGCCTTCCAGAACGAGAATCTCATCATACTCGCTGAAGGCGATTGCCGCGCGCACCCATTCGGAATCAACGCATTCAAGCACATATATATAGGAAGCGTAAGTGAATGCGCCCAGTCGATTGCCCTCGGCATCCTCGGGCTCGGCGTACAAAAGCGCACCCGCTTCAACAAGGGCATAGCCCTGCTTGATTGCGGCCTTTTCCTCTTCAACAGGGGCGGCGGTGGGTTCAACGGTCGGCTCCTCGGCGGGTTCTTCCGCAGGAGTTTCCGTGGGCGCTTCGGTGGGCGCCTCGGTGACTTCTTCAACCTGAACGGGTTCGCTCGTCACCGATTCGATGATTTGTTCGGGCGCTTCTTCCGCAAATACGCCGACACAGCTAACAAGCATCGTCAGCAGCAAAAGCAGAGCCGCTCGCTTACAGTTCTTGGACATTTCTTTCTTCCTCCTAATCCAATCCGAAATGGTATAGTTGCATAGTCTGTATTATAGCAAAAATTCACATTTTTGGCAAATTCCCCCCCCGTTTTCGAACACATTGTAAAGAATCATTTTTATGCGAAAACGGTATATAATCATGCCAAAACCGCTGTTTTTTTCCTTGTTTATTCAGAATTTTGTGTATATGATATACAAAATCAGAAATTCTAATTCAATTCTCAGCGTGACTTTCGACGAAAGTTTTACATTATTTTATCACTTTATGCCCATCCGAAAGGCGCAAAAAAAAGCATTCCCCGGCAAAAAAACCGAGGAATGCGAGGAAATTCGGAATCAGAATGCGATTTTTTCACGCAGCCATGCTTCGAGATTGTCGATGGCAACCACTTCCTGCTGCATGGTATCGCGGTCGCGCACGGTGACATTGCCGGTGGCTTCGGTATCAAAGTCCACGCAGATGCAATACGGCGTGCCGATTTCGTCCTGACGGCGATAACGCTTGCCGATGGAGCCGGTTTCGTCGTAATCGCACATGAAATTCTTGGCGAGCTTCTGATAGAGCGCACGAGCCTGATCGCCCAGCTTGTTCTTCTGAAGCGGCATCACCGCAACCTTATACGGAGCGAGCGCCGGATGCAGATGCAGAACGGTGCGAACATCGCCGCCCTCGAGCTCTTCTTCATCATACGCATTGCACAGGAACGACAGAACCAGACGCTCCACGCCTACGGACGGCTCCACGCAATACGGAATGAATTTCTCGTTGGTGGTGGGATCGAGGTATTCAAGCGCCTTGCCCGAATGCTCGGAATGCTGGGTCAGGTCGTAATTCGTGCGGTCGGCCACGCCCCAAAGCTCGCCCCAGCCGAACGGGAACAGGTATTCGAAGTCGGTGGTCGCCTTGGAATAGAACGCCAGCTTTTCGGGTTCATGGTCGCGCAGGCGCAGGTGGTCTTCCTTCATGCCCAGGCTCAGCAGCCAGTTTTTGCAGAAGGAACGCCAGTAATTGAACCAATCGAGGTCCTCGCCGGGCTTGCAGAAGAATTCAAGCTCCATCTGCTCGAATTCACGCACGCGGAAAATGAAGTTGCCGGGGGTGATTTCGTTGCGGAAGGACTTGCCGATCTGGCAGATGCCGGCAGGCAGCTTTTTGCGGGTGGTGCGCATGGCATTCAGGAAATTCACGAAAATGCCCTGAGCGGTTTCGGGGCGCAGATAGATTTCGTTGGAAGCATCTTCCGTTACGCCCGCATGGGTCTTGAACATCAGATTGAACTGGCGAATGCCGGTGAAATCCTTTTTGCCGCAAACGGGGCAAACGATGTCGTGCTCGGCGATATATTTTTCCAATTCGGCGTTGGTCCAGCCGTCGCCGGTTTCATCGCCGTGGGTGAAATCCTCGATGAGCTTATCCGCACGGAAGCGGGCTTTGCACGCCTTGCAGTCCATCAACGGATCGTTGAATCCGCCGACATGGCCGGAAGCCACCCAAACTTCGCGATTCATCAGAATGGCGCAGTCCAGACCCGTATTATAGGGCGATTCCTGAACGAATTTCTGCCACCAGGCGCGCTTGATATTGTTTTTGAATTCAACGCCGAGCGGGCCGAAATCCCAAGTGTTGGCCAGTCCGCCGTAAATTTCGGAACCGGCGAAAATAAAGCCGCGGTTTTTGCACA
>CAVHAH010000057.1:0-10432 GCA_963633785.1 bacterium | reverse complement strand
CGATTTACCTCCAGTAAACCTTCGATTCTTGCAATTCCATCTACCGCAAAATTCGCTATTCATCGTACCACCTCATTTGCGCGGTGTAGCCTAAGAGATTCGGCGAATCAACCTTTGACGGGTTCAAAGACCCCATGAGGGAAACTTTGAACCCGTTCGCATAAAAATTCATAATTCTTTTGCATTGAATGCACTGTGACGAATTCAATCGGTGTATTTGTTCGTATTTGACGGTGCAAAATGAGCGATTTTGCATTGTTTTTGCGCTTATAGAATTGAAAAATGACAAATAAATATGCTAAAATATATCGTAATTACATAGGAAGGGTGTACGCATATGAAGAATAAGAAGCCGACGGCTGCGTCAATACAGGTGCAGGAATCGCGCGGGAAAAGGTTTTTGCGCGGAATAATACAATACAGATATCTCCACCTGATGATTATTCCGGGAGTTTTATTCTTCCTTATTTTCAAATATGTCCCGATGTACGGCATCATCATCGCATTCAAAAACTACAAGGGTGCGGCCGGCGGCTTATCCGCCATTCTGAATGCGCCGTGGATTGGACTGAAGAATTTCCAGGTGTTCTTCAAGTCGATTTATTGCGGACGTGTATTCAAGAACACGATTTATCTGAGCGTTCTGCGCCTGGTTTTCAGCTTCCCCGCGCCGATTCTTCTGGCGTTGCTGATTAACGAAATCCGCGTTTCGTGGTTCAAGCGCACGGTGCAGACGATTACCTACATGCCCTACTTCCTTTCGTGGGTTGTTGTGGCGGGCTTGCTCAACACGATGCTTTCGCCCGATAACGGCGCAATCAATATCATCATTCAGAAGCTGGGCGGCGAAAAGATTTACTTCCTGACGTCGAAACAGTGGTTCCGCACGGTTCTGGTGCTCAGCGAAATCTGGAAGAGCGTGGGCTACGGCTCCATCGTTTATCTGGCGGCCATCACGGGCATCGACCAGGAACAGTATGAGGCGGCCCGTGTGGACGGCGCAAACAAGTTCCAGCAGATTATTCATGTAACGCTGCCGGGCATTTCCGAAATTATCGCCATTATGCTGATTCTGAAAATCGGCAAGCTGTTCGATGACAACTTCGATCAGATTTACAACTTGTACAGCGCGTCGGTTTACGAGGTTGCCGACGTGTTCGAAACCTACGTTTACCGCAACGGCATTCAGGAATCCAAGTTCTCTTATGCCGCGGCAGTCGGTCTTGTGAAATCCGTGCTTGCGCTGTTGATGATTGCATTCAGCAATACCGCCAGCAAGAAGCTCGGCGCAGAAGGTCTGTTTTAGGAGGTGATGACCGTGAACGGCACGATTAGTAAAGGTGAAAAAGCATTTCTCGTTATCAACAATATCATTATGGTGCTGCTGTGCGTCATCATGCTCTATCCGGTTGTCTTCGTTATTTCCCGCTCCGTAACGCCGGAACTCGAGCGTGCGCTGCATCCGCTGCGCCTGATTCCGAGCGAACTGGACTGGACGGGCTATAAATTCATATTGTCCTCCGGTTCCAATATTGTGAATTCGTACATCACGACCATCGCAAGAACGCTTATCGGCACCAGTCTGGATATGATTGTAACCACCCTGCTGGCGTATCCGCTTTCCAAGAAGTATTATCCGCCGCGCAAGGTTCTTACGGCGCTGATTGTATTCACCATGTGGTTCTCCGGCGGTCTGATTCCCAGCTTCCTGCTGAATAAGGAACTCGGCCTGCTGAACAACTTCTGGGTGTACATTCTCCCGTCTCTGGTGAATCCTTTCAACCTGATTATCATGCGCAACTTCTTCATGCAGATTCCCGATGCATTGGAGGAATCCGCAAAGCTGGACGGCGCAAACGACCTGCGTGTTTTCTTCAAGATTTATCTGCCGCTGTCTACGGCGTCGGTTGCAACGATTGCACTGTTCTATGCGGTGTACCATTGGAACATGTGGTTCGATTCCATGCTGTATATGAACAAGAAAACGATGTGGACGATGCAGTACACGCTGCGCCAGCTGATTGAAAGCGCAACGGTTTCCGACATCGCAACCGTCGGTACGGCCATGGACAACATCCCGCCGGCCGAAACCGTGCGTATGGCGACCATCGTTGTTGCCACCGTGCCGATTTTGTGCGTATACCCGTTCGTGCAGAAGTATTTCGTAAAGGGTATGTTGGTCGGCGCAATCAAGGGTTAATCCCCGAAGCGTGCTTCGGAGAGAATAAAAAGGAGGTCACACAGAATGAAGAAACTGGTTGCTCTGGTTCTGGCACTGATGCTCGTTCTGAGCTGTGGTGCTGCTCTGGCGGAGGAAGCCGTTCAGACTGAACCCGCAAAGTTCGTGATCCGTTCCAATTCCAACAAGGAAAACAAGACGGAAAACGACAAGATCAAGGCGATGATCGAAGAACAGTCCGGCATTGACTTTGAGGTTATCGTTGTTGCTGAAAATACCTGGGCTGAAAAGATCAATGTTATGTGTGCCGGCGGCGAAGCTTTCGACACCATCAACCTGACCGCAAACAGCGGCGTATGGTCCACCTACGCATCCAACAACTGGATCGTGCCCTATACGCAGGAGCAGCTCGATGAGTATCTGCCCGACGTTATGGCCATGATTCCCGAAGAAGCATGGGTTTGCTGCAAGGACTCCGAAGGCAACATCTGGGCGCTCCCGCGTCACGAATCCTTCACCGCCGGCGGCATTCCTTCCATCCGTACAGACTGGCTTGAGAAGCTGGGTATGGACATGCCCACCACGCTTGCCGAGTTGGAAGAGTACTTCGAAGGCGTTAAGAACAACGACATGAACGGAAACGGCGATACCACCGATGAATACGGCTACATCCCGTACTTCCAGTCCTTGTTCTCCGGCCCGCTCCATGTGTACTATCTGGGCACCAAGGGCGAGTGCGACAACGACGACCGTTGGATCGACGAAGACGGCACCGTGAAGCCGTGGTACACCCATCCCAATGCATGGGCACTCGTATCCAAGGCTGCCGAGTGGTATCAGAAGGGCTACATCAATCAGGATTACCTGACGATGACCAATGAAACCGCAAACGACATGGGCGCTGCCGACAGAATCGGTATGTGCTCCGGTTGGTACAACATGGGCCTGCAGGGCACCGAGCGTTTGGTTGAAGCCGATCCCGATAGCTCTTGCTCTTGGGCGGCAATCCCGAACTTCACCGACGCAGTCAGCGGCGTGAATGCTTGGGGCGGCAACCCGACCTACATGGCAGAAGTTGCTCTGTCCGCAACCAGCACCGATCCGCAGTGGGCTCTGAAGCTCATCAACTGGATCTATGAGAGCGAAGACAACTACATGCTCGCAACCTACGGCATCGAAGGCGATCACTACATCCTGACCGAGGACGGCGAAGCTTTCACCCAGCCCGACGGTGCAACCGATCGCTACATGCTCGAGTATCAGCTGCTTGAGTGGTACGACTACGACAAGTATCCGGAACCGTACTTCTCCGAGGAAACCTCTTCCTGGCGTGCTTACACCGCTTATGAGATGCGCAATCAGATCAACGACGGCATCGAAGCAATCGCCAAGTTCGACTACTATGTTCCTTACGATCTGAATGGCACCGATGCTGAGTTCCTCAACGATGATGCCAAGACCTTGATCGACGAGGCTATGGAAAAGGCACTTGTCGGCGACCTGACCGAAGAAGAGTGGAATCAGACCGTTGAAACCGCATGGGAAATCGACGGCTCTATCCGCAGCGCGGTCTGGACCGAACAGTATCACAATTTCGTCGGCTAATATCCATTAACGGCGAAAAAAACATTGGCCGGGGCGCGTTTTATGGACGCGCCCGGCTTTTTATAAGGCAACCCCGCACAATTCGGCGGCGACGCTGAATGCGCCTTTTGCGGTATCTGGAAGCTGCAAAAATCTCGATTTACCTCCACGGTGCCGCATCTCAATCTTTGATTGAGCTGTGGCAGTTTGCCTATGGGCAAACCTGAAAACCTAAGGGTTTTCAGCCTTAAACCTTCGATTCTTGCAATTCCATCTACCGCAAAATTCACTATTCATCGTACCACCTCATTTGTGCGGTGTTACCATGATTCAATCACGGAAGGACAAAAGCACATGTTGCAGATCGATCATATTGTTAAACGCTACGGGAATCACCTTGCGGTGAATGATCTGTCGTTTACGGTGGAAAAGGGGCAGGTGTTGGGTTTCCTCGGCCGTAACGGAGCGGGAAAATCCACAACGATGAATATCATTGCCGGATATATTGCGCCGACCTCCGGACGGGCCCTCTGGAACGGGAAGGACATCAATGCCGATGCTCAGATGAAAACGGAGCTGGGTTATCTGCCCGAAATTCCGCCGCTGTATCCCGAGTTGACGATTCGTGAAATGTTGGAATATGTTTGCGGATTGAAGAAGATACGCAAACAGGTGCGCAGAAAGCATATCGATGAGGTCTGCGAGCTGGTTCATGTGGAAGAATACCGCAACAAGCAGATTCGTCGGCTTTCAAAGGGATATCGCCAGCGTGTCGGTCTTGCATTGGCGCTGATCGGCAATCCGAAGCTTTTGATTCTGGATGAGCCGACGGCGGGCCTGGATCCCGAGCAAACGGCGGCTTTGCGCGAAGTTGTTCGTGAACTGGGCAAGGAGCGGGCAATCCTTCTGTCGAGTCATATTCTTTCCGAGGTGGAAGATGTGTGCAATCGGCTGGTGATTCTGCGATCGGGCTGTAAGGTTGCGGAAGGCACAATGGCGGAGATTGCGCAAATGGTCTGCCGGGATGAACATCGTTTGCGTGTTCGCACGCTGGGCGCATCGGCGCATCAGGCGCTGAAAAACCTGCCGGGACTGCTGACGATGGAAGAAGTCGAAAGCCGTGAGATGGGTTACGAAGAATATTTGCTGACGTCCGAACAGGATTTAACGGCGGCGGTGAGCGAAGCCCTGCATCAGGCGGGTGCGCAGATGCGAATGCTGTATCCGATGGATGTGGAACTGGAGGATGTATTCCTTCGGCTGACGGAGGAGGAGAAGCAAAATGTTTAGCGTTATGAAGCGTGAATTGCGCCAGTATTTCTGCACAGCCACGGGATATGTGTTTGTTGTGATTTTCTGGCTGCTGGGCACTGCGTTTTTCTTCCTTTACAATATCGCACAGGGCAGCTCGGATCTTTCGGAATTGTTCGGAAACCTGTCTTACCTGTTCATGCTGCTGATTCCGCTGATTACCATGTCGCTTTTGAGCGCGGATCGACGCCTGAAGAGCGATGTGCTGTATTTCTGCACGCCGACACCGCTTTGGGCAATCGTGATGGGCAAATTCTTTGCGGCGCTTGCGGTTTTGCTGATTGCGCTTCTCGGAACGGGCGTTTACGCAGGCGTGCTGGATTATTTGGCAGGGCAGAGCGCAGGCATGCTTTTCGCTTATTACGGCGGACTGTTTTTGCTGGGTGCGTGCTATATCGGCGTGGGCATTCTGATGAGCGCATTCACGGAGAGCCAGATTGTTGCGGCGGTGCTGACTTTGGCGGTGAATATGCTGCTTCAGTTGGCGGAGATGATTGCGCCCACGGTTTATGTGCCGTATTTGCCGTTCGTTTCGAATATATTGAAGGCGGCGGCGCTGAACACGCATTATGCGAGCTTCGCATCCGGCGTGATTCTGCCTACGGATGTCGGGTATTATGTATTGTTCTTAACGGTCATGCTGTCGCTGACGGTTTATGTACTGCGGCGCAAACAGCTGGTGCGGAGGTGAGCGTATGAAAGGACAGAGATTTGCCGCATTCGCCCGATTGCTGTGTGCCGTGCTTTGCGGCGTGCTGATTTTTGTCGGTCTGCTGCAGCTGGAGAACGCGGGCGTGCGCCTCGACCTGACGCAGGAACAGCTGACTTCGTTGAGCGAAGGCACTTTGCAGACGCTTCAGGCGATGCAGGAGGAAGTTACGTTCCACCTGGTTTTTCAGGAGGGAACGGACACGGATTTGCGCTCCGATTTGGAAACTTTGACGCAAACCTATGCGCTGGAAGGCTCGGTGAAGGTTGACGTGATTGACCCCGTTACCGAACCGGGCAAAATCAGCCCGTATCAGACCACGGGCACGAGCATTTCCGAAGGCTCGGTGATTGTGACGAATGCCGATGATTCACGCTTTCAGGTGGTCAGCGCACGGGATATGTACACTTATACCGTGAGCACGGACGGAACGCGCAAGCGCACGGGCATCGCCGCAGAGCAGAAGCTCACGGCCGCATTGCGAAGCGTAATCGGCGAAGGGAATCAGACCGTTTATTTCCTTACGGGGCATCGGGAAGCATCGTCTTCGGATTGTTCGGAGCTGGTGGAACGCCTGGAGGGCGACGGATACACGGCAGAGGATTTCGTGCTTCAGGGAGAAGGCGTTCCCGAAAACAGCGTGCTGATGATTCTTTCCCCTGCGGTGGATTTGACGGATGACGAGTATTCGCAGATTACCGAATGGCTGGACAACGGCGGACGGCTGTTCTATGCGTGCGATGCATCGCTGGATATGGACACCATGCCGCATTTTGCGCAGCTTGCACAGCGGTATTCGCTGGATTTCGAATCGGGCATTGTGGTTGAGGACAGCAACGAGCCGAATTACTGGGTAAGCTCGCCGCTGTATCTCATGCCCGAAATTCAGCGGGACACCGAAGCGGCATCGGGAATGAGCAGTTCTTCCCGTGTGCTGGTTCCGGGCAGCCGCGCGATTTCGGGGCCCGAGATTCCGCTTTCGGGATACACCTATCAGACGATTCTGAATACTTCGTCGAAGGCGTATATCAAGCGCACGGACAGCGAAGCCTATACCCGAGAGGAAGGCGATCCTCAGGGAACACAACAGCTTGCGGTGAGCGTTGCGCATGAAATCGAAGGCACGGGCGCAGAACTGCGAATGGTTTTGATGGGTTCATTGTATACAACGATGGACAATGCGCTTCTGGCCTCCAGCTCGAATCTGGACTTGACGATGAACATGATTGCGTTCCTTGCGGAACGTGAAGATGAAGTGAGCGTGCCCGTGCGTGAAGTGGCCAACACTTCCATGCAGATACCGAGCGCTTCGAGTGCATTGGTGATTCTGGGAATCACGCTGGTGCTGCCGGTGGTTGCGGTTGTGACAAGTGTGATTGTGATTGTAAGGAGGCGCAGAAAATGAACGAACAGGTTCATCTGACGCCCGCAGAGACATTGCGGAATCAACGCGTGCGCAAGCACAGAATTCCGTGGGCATGGATTTCGCTCGTGCTCTGCGCAGTGTTCGCATTGGGCTGTTTCGGCTATGCGCAGTGGGTGGAGCGGAAAAACACGCAGACTGTGCAGACGCAAACCGCCGCACGCACCTTTGAATCGCTGATTCCCGAGGAATCGGGAACGCCCGTGCGCGTGGTGATTCAACAAAACGGCGAAAGCTATACGCTTGCGGCAGACGGAGACGGCTATGTGCTGGACGATTCCGAAACGGAAATCGATGCCGCAAAGGCGAAAGCGTTGCTGAGCTGCGGCGCATCCGTTCTGGCCAGAGACAGCATGGACGGAAATGCCGAGGAATTCGGCGTGAATGTCGACAGCCTGAAGGCGACTTTCACCTATTCGGACGGTCAAACCCTGACCCTCGCCTTCGGAAACGCTCCCGCAACGGGCGAAGGACGCTATGCGGTGGTGGACAACAGCGAAAAGGTGTATGTTGTGAATACATCGCTGTATGAAACGCTGAGCGGCGGAAAATACGCACTGATTGCGGTGCCCGATTTGTCGGAATATTTCACGGCGCAAACGCTGATGGAGGTTACGATTCGCCAACCCGATCGTGAAGCCATCACGATTCGCAGAGTCACGGAGGAGAATCCGTTTAACAACGTGGCTGAATTCACCGCGCCGATTCACTATCCCGCCAATTCCGAAAGAACGGCTTCGCTGTTTCTGGCGCTGGAGGAAATCGCTCCCGTTCAGATTGCGGATCTGACCGACGATGATGCGGCATACGGTTTGGATTCGCCGCTGGCGGAACTGGAATTAACGGGCGCAAGCGGAGAAGCGCTGATTTTGAAAATCGGGCAGACCGAATCCGGATTGACCATGCGCATCAATTCCGATAAGGCCGTATACACGCTGGAAGACGGTGCGGCGGATTTCCTGGAAACCGCAACGGTTGCGTATCTTGCGGAACAGCTGCCCGGGCTGGTTTCGGTGAATGCGGTGGACAGCATCACGCTTACACGGGAGAATGAACAGCATGAAATGACCGTCAATCGCACTGAAACGGAAACGACCTATGCTTTGGACGGCGAACAGACGGATGAAGAATCGTTCCTGACGATTTACCGCGAAATCATCGGATTGCTGATTGACCGCTATTCTTCCGAAGCATTGGCAACGGAGCCGATTTGTGCGCAGTTTGAATATCACCTTTCCGACGGAACAACATGGACACTGGCCTTCGCCGAATACAACGATGAATACTATGCGGTGGTTCGTGACGGAGAGGCCGATTTCCTGATTACCCGAGCGAAGGTTGATGCGGTGTTCGATGCACTGCAAACCTCGCAAAGCAATTCGGACGCATAATCCGCCCGATACCAAAGAACCTCAAACCGTGATTCGAACGCATTTCCCGCCCTTTGAAAGCGAACGGAAATGCAATCGGAATCACGGTTTTTCCTTTTGAAATCCGATTTGGGTTTACGGAAATTTACATTTTTTTCAAATGATTGTAGGATTTTTAACACCTATTCTTATGGTTGAGAGTGTATTATAATAGGAGATAAATACGCGGTGATTCTTACCGCTTTTGTGGGGGAAGACAGTGGCAAAAAATCGTAAACGCATTCGCGAAAAAAGTCCGTACGACGGGCTGATATGGGCGGCTCTGCTGGCCATCATGATTATTGTGATTCTGATTGCGGCCATTTCGCAGCGCAGTGAACAGAAAACAACTGCACTTGCGAGTGCGCAAACGGATATTCGCTTCAGCGAGGTCATGACTTCGAATGTTTCGTCCGTAAAGGTGGGCGAAGAATATCCCGATTGGATTGAAATCACCAATGTGGGCGAAACGGAAATCAATCTCTACGGCTGGTCGATTACCCGAAACGGCGATCCGAGCGATATTTACTGCTTCCCGAAAATGACGCTTCAACCCGGCGAATATTATGTGATTTACGCCGATAAGGGAACGGGCGATAATCATGCGCCGTTCAAGCTGGCGTCTTCCGGCGAAACGCTGCTGCTTCTGGATACTGCGGGCAATACGGTCGATAACGTTGCAACGCCTTCGCTGAAGGATGATACGGTCTATTGTCTGGATGCTTCGGGCAACTGGAGCGTGAGCGCAACCGCAACTCCCGCAAGTGCGAATGTCGTTACCGAAGTCGCAGGCGCAGAGAAAGAAAAGGAAACGGTTGAAGAAACCGAAACGCAGGCTTCGACGGTCTCCACCAACGCAGAAGACGTGGATGTTGTGCTTTCGGAAGTAATGACGCGCAACAAATGCACGATACAGGATGCCGACGGACTCTTCCATGATTACGTTGAAATTCACAATATATCCTCCGAATCGGTGAATCTGAAGGGCTGGACGCTTTCCTGTGATTCGGCGGCGCCCGCAATGTGGACTTTCCCCGAAGTCACCCTTGAATCGGACGGATATCTTCTGATTTATTGCTCCGGCGAAGAGCGCATCTATGACGGAAACGCATTGTATGCAAACTTCAAACTGAGCAAGGCGGGCGGCGAAGTGATTCTGTCGCGCGCCGACGAAACAACCGCCTCTTATGTGAAAACACCGTCGCTGGGCGCCGATCAGGCGTATTCGAAGCTCGGCAACACATGGAAGATTACCATGGCGCCCACGCCCGGACTTGCGAACAACGACACTTCCGTGGCTCAGCTCGATGCGCAGACGCTTGCGGCGAATACCTCGGGCGTTCGCATTTCCGAGATTGCGGCGGCTTCCAACGATGTGGGAAGCGACTGGATTGAAATCACAAACACCACTTCCGAAACCATCGACCTGTCGGGCTGGGGACTTTCCGACAATTCAGCCCGCCCGCGCAAATGGCAGTTCCCCGACGGAACCACCATCGCTCCCGGTGAATACATGGGCGTGATTTGTTCGGGCACGGAAGGCACGACCAACGGCCAACTCAGCACAAACTTCAAACTGTCCGCAGACGGCGGTTATACCGTTACGCTCTGTCAGCCGAACGGAACGATTGTGGATAAGACCTATGTGTCGGTTCAGTATCCCGATATGAGCTACGGACGCAGTGATTCCAGACAGGGATTCTCGTTCCTGGCCACGCCGACTCCGCTGGCGGCGAATTCCGGTCTGGCGTATGCGGGGCGTGCGGCCACTCCCGAATATTCGGTTTACGGCGGCTTGTATACCACGGGCGAAACGC
>CAVHAH010000056.1:10124-10439 GCA_963633785.1 bacterium | reverse complement strand
TATACCGCAAGATCGTCACTATGGATTCCTTTTTTGCCTATTGCAACTTCATTTTACAATCCGCCTAAATGTAATTTTTTTGACTGTAATATGCAATTATTTTGCAATAAGCGATTGCCCCGGGTCGCGTACTTCGTCTGCGCTGATGCGCTGCTTCTCGGCACTCACGCGCTCAGCTTCTACACTCCGTCTGGTGCTTTCCGCACTTGCGCGAGAAGTCTCCGCACTCTGCCGTTCGGCTTCTGCATTCGCCCTGTCCGTCTCGCTGCTCTGTCGCGCTTGCTCTGCGTTGGATCGCGCTTTTTCGGCTGTCGA
>CAVHAH010000056.1:0-10114 GCA_963633785.1 bacterium | reverse complement strand
ATAGTGATCGATCCTTTCGGTGTTTTTTGTGTGGTAACTTAATTATACCGCAAGTTCGTCACTATGGATTCCTTTTTTGCCTATTGCAACTTCATTTTACAATCCGCCTTTTCAACACCATCTTCTACAATGAAAGTATTGGTAAAAAAGGGATTTCTTCGGAGAAAAATGTACCGCACTTGAACTGCACTGCCGAAACTGCTATACTATAAGCGTGGGGGAGACGATCCGAACCCGAGACAAAACGGTCGGATTTCTTGTTATTCAGGCTTTTTTAACCTGATTTGGAGTCGGCGGTATAGAATCGGGGCATAAGGAGGAAGAAAAAATATGCGCGTATTGATTGCGGAGGATGAGGTTGAAATTGCAAAGGCGTTGAAGGTGATGCTTGAAAAAAGCAAATTCAGTGTGGATATTGTTCACAACGGCGTCGATGCGCTGGATTTCATTTCTTCAATTCCCTATGACGCGATTGTATTGGACATCATGATGCCGGGCATGAGCGGTTTGGAGGTTTTGCAAAAGGCGCGCGCGAACGGCGTTACGACGCCGGTGCTGTTTCTTACCGCAAAGGGTTCCCTGGAAGATCGCGTATCGGGTCTGGATGCCGGAGCGGACGATTATTTGCCCAAACCGTTTGCGAGCGCGGAATTGATTGCCCGTGTGAAGGCATTGACGCGGCGCAGCGATACCTATGCGCCCGTGGTTTTGCAGCTCGGAAATATTAGCCTGGATTGCAATTGCTATGAATTGCGCAACGAGCACAAGACGGTGCATTTGAACAACAAGGAATACCAGATGATGGAATTGTTCATGCGCCACCCGCATCAGATATTTTCTTCGGAACATTTGATGGAGAAAATCTGGGGCGTCAATTCGGAATCGGAAATCGACGTGGTTTGGACGTATGTGGGCTTTTTGCGCAGGAAGTTGAAGCAGCTGGATGCAAATATCGGAATCAAAACCGTCCGCGGCGCGGGCTTTTTGTTGGGTGAAGAGGAATGCTGAAGAAAATGCGCTGGCGCTTTATCGGCGTGGCCATGTTGTCGGTCGTGCTGGTAATGGTGCTTCTGGTCGTTACAATCAGCCTGATTACGTTCAAAACCGTCACGGCACAGCAGGATCAGACGGCGGCGGCAATTTTGGAAATGGAAACGAGAAGCGAAGAACCGCCAAACGGCACACCGGTGGATTTGGAACCGTTTCATGGTTTCGGGTGGATGGGCACACCGTCAAAGGAAATGCAGTTTTCCACGCGCTTTTTTGCCGTTCACTGTGATTTGAACGGAAATGTACTGTCGACCACGCGGGATTATATCGCCTCCGTTTCGGAATCACAGGCGGCGGAATATGCGCAAGGTGTGCTTGCAGGAAAGGACGATTCCGGATATATCGGCGAATACCGCTATGCAATGACCGCAACGGATTCGGAAGTGGTGATCGTATTCGTAAATTCCGCGCGGGAATTGCAAATGGTGCGATACGTGATTTTAATTTCCGCAATGGTTGCCATGGTGACGCTTTTGCTGATATTCGCGCTGGTAATCCTCCTGTCCAAACGCGCCATTCTTCCCTATATACGCAATCTTGAAATGCAGAAGCGATTCATTACGGATGCCGGACACGAAATCAAAACGCCGCTGACTTCCATTGCCACAAGCGCGGATGTGCTCGCCATGGAGCACGAAAACGATGAATGGGTGGAAAACATTCAAAAGCAATCGGTACGCCTGACGAAGCTGGTCAATAATTTGGTAACGCTCTCGCACCTGGACGAGGCGACGCCGTTCCCTGAAAAAACAGTGTTTTCGCTGAGCGAGGCGGCGTGGGAAGCCTCCGAGCCGTTTGCCTCCATGGCCAAGGCCAAGGGAAAGGAATTTGTGCAGGAGATTCAAGAAAATTTGGAAATAAACGGCGACAAGAATGCCGTTCAGCAGATGATTTCGATTCTTCTGGACAATGCTTTGCGGTATTCCGACGATTGCGGAAAAATTCGCTTTGAGGTGTGCGGCAAAAACAAACACTGCTGTATTTCGGTGTACAATACCTGCGCACCGATTCGCAAGGAGGATCTTGCGCATTTGTTCGACCGATTCTATCGCCCGGATCAATCGCGCTCCACGCATACCGGCGGCACGGGAATCGGATTGTCCATTGCCAAGGCCACGGCGGAGGGGCACGGCGGAAAAATTACCGTAAAAGCCCCCGATGAACACTCCATATGCTTTACGGTTATCCTCTGACTACAGCCCGATCGGTGCATTCCGGTCGGGCTGAAATTTTTGAACGCATTTGTTCAAAACTTGTTTTCATTTTTCCCATAGAATGTTCAGGAAAGTCCCATCGGCATCGCGCCGCTTTTCAGGTTGATTTCAGGTTTGCTTCCTAAAATAATCTCGACCATTAAAAGGGAGGACGGAACAACCCAATGAAAAAGAAGAAGAAGTCTCTCAAGCGCATTGTGAGGAAAATCATTCTGCTGATCCTTGTGCTGGCGATTCTTGCGGGACTGGGCTACTATGGTTATTCAATGCTCAAACAGGAATACACCGTGACCTATGACAGCTACACCGCCACAACGGGCAGCATCTCAAATGCGCTGAGTTTCAGCGGAAACTTGAGTCTTGTGGACAATAAAACCTACACGGCCTCCTCTTCGAGCACGGTGCGCACGATTTACGTTGCCGTGAACGATCAGGTGGAAGAGGGCGACAAACTGATGCGCCTGTCCAACGGCGAAACCATCGAAGCGGATTTTGCGGGACGCGTGAACGCAATCAGCGTGGAAGTCGGCGATGATGTAACCAACGGCACCAACCTGATTCAGGTGGCGGACTTCACCAATATGCAGGTCACACTGCGCATTGACGAATACGATATCGCAGATGTGAGCGTGGGTCAGCGCTGCACCGTAACGGCCACTGCCACGGAAAAGACCTTTGAATCCGAAATCGCTTCGATTAACTATATCTCTTCCTCGGCGGGCTCGGTGGCATACTATTCCGCAGTGGCGTATGTCACGGTGGATGACGGCATTTATCCGGGCATGCAGGTGACCATCTCCATTCCGCAGGAAGAAGCCACGGATGTCGTAATTCTGAAGGAAGATGCCATCAGCTTTGACGCAACCAATCAGGCGTATGTCTGGATGAAGAACGATGCGGGCGAACTGGAACAGGTCATGATCGAAACCGGCGTCAGCAACGGAAATTACGTGGAAATCGTTTCGGGTCTGTCCGACGGCGATGAAGTGTTTGTCGAGGTGGAACAGACGACCTCGAGCGGCATCGGCGGACTGCTCTCGGGATTGTTCGGCGGACAGCAGTTCAACGGCGGCGGTATGCCGGATGTCGGCGGCTTTGATGCAAGCAATATGCCCGATATGAGCAATTTCGACACAAGCAATATGCCGGACATGAGCAGCTTCGGCGGCGGTGGCGGCGGCGGTTTCGGCGGCGGACCGGGCGGTGATTGACCATGACGGAGAATATTTTCTTTGAAATGGAGAAAATCAACAAATTCTATCAGATGGGTGACGAACAGGCACACATTCTGAAGGATGTTGATTTGTCCATCGAACAGGGTGAATACCTTTCCGTGCTCGGCCCTTCGGGAAGCGGAAAATCCACCCTGATGAACATCATCGGTTGTTTGGATGTCGCCAGCAGCGGCAAATACATTCTGCACGGCAGGGAAATCGAGAACCTGTCCGAAATCGAACTGGCGGGGATTCGAAGCCGTGAAATCGGATTCATCTTTCAGAATTCACAGCTTCTGCCTCGATTGACGGCACAAAAGAATGTGGAGCTTCCGCTGATTTACGCAGGCGTTTCGCCCAAAGAGCGCAAAAAGCGCGCAAGCGAAATTCTGAATCGAGTCGGGCTTTCGGATCGCAAGGAGCATTATCCCAATCAGCTTTCCGGCGGTCAGCAGCAGCGTGTGGCGATTGCCCGTGCGCTGGTGAGCAATCCGAGCATATTGCTTGCGGACGAGCCGACAGGCGCACTCGATCAGAAAACAGGCCGCCAGGTGATGGCGCTGTTTCGGGAATTGAGCGATGAAGGACGCACGATTATCATGATTACACACGATATGAATATCGCCGCTTACGCACATCGCGTGGTGCACATCATCGACGGAGAATTAACGGAAGGGGGCGGCACAAAGGATGCTTAAGAAATTTCGTTCCACGATGAGCATGATTCGTGAATGCATTTCGATGTCGCTGAACAACATTCTCAGCAATCGTGTGCGCTCGTTTCTGACCATATTGGGCATCCTGATTGGCGTCACGGCGGTCATTGCGCTGATTACCACCGTCTCCGGCGTGTCCGGTTCGCTGTCCAGCTCATTCACATCGATGGGCGCAGGCACGCTGACCGTGTCGGTCACAGGCAGCGACCTCAAGGAAGGCATGACCGACGAGGACCTGCAAACGCTCGGCGAAATGGAAATCATCGACGGCATCACGCCCGCTGTTTCCCTTTCCGCCCGCGTTTCCCATGGCGGCAGTTATGATACCGGCGTATCCGTTTCGGGCAAGAACTACTACTATTTCACATCGAATGACATCGTGACCCGAGGACGCGCCCTCAACATTATCGACGAGAACAATACATCCTTCGTTTGTCTGATTGATTCGGACATGGTGGAAACATTCTTCTACGGCGTGGATCCGATCGGCGAAAACCTGTATATTGACGGCGTTCCGTATTTGGTGGTCGGAATTTTCTCCGCGGAAGATTCCACCAGCATTGCGGACATGATGGGCGGCAGTCCCAGCATTCTGATTCCCTATACCACGGCTTTGAAGATGAATAATCAGAATGTGGTTACGTCCTTTACAGTTTATCTTGCGGACGGCGTGGATTCCGAAACGGCGGCGAATCAGATTGAATCGGTGATGGACGGAATGTTCAGTTATGAGGATGATTGCTTCAGCGTCACAACCATGAGCAGCATCGAGGATACCATGGAATCGATGCTCTCCATGATGAGCGCATTGCTTGCGGGCATCGCTTCCATCGCACTGGTGGTCGGCGGCATCGGCATTATGAACATGATGCTGACCACGGTTACCGAGCGCACAACGGAAATTGGCTTGAAAAAAGCGCTGGGTGCGATTCCGTGGCAGATACAGATGCAGTTTCTGATTGAATCATTCATGCTGTCCATGATCGGCGGCATTGCGGGCGTGGTGCTGGGCATACTGCTGTCGCTGATTCTCTGTCAGGTAATGGGAACAACATTTGTGCTCTCAGTGAGCGCGATTTTGTTGGGCGTCAGCTTTTCCGCCGCAGTCGGCATTATTTTCGGCTGGGCTCCCGCGAGAAAGGCCAGCCGCCTCAATCCAATAGATGCACTCAGATCTGTTTAATAAGAAGGAGGAAATTCCATGAAGAACACGTTCAGGAAGCTTGCGGCCGTTTTAACGGCGGGAATGATGCTTGCGCAGAGTGCGGCATTGGCGGATACGATTTCATTCAGCGGAACCGTTTCCGCAGGAGAAACGCATGAGATTTATGCGCCCATCGGCGGAACGGTTGAAAGCGTGGCTGTCGAAGTGGGGCAGAAGGTGAATGCAGGCGATGTTCTGGCAACCTTGAGCACCACGAAGGTCTATGCCACGGAGTCCGGAACCGTTACGGGCGTATTCGGCACCGTCGGCGACAATGCGCAAACCGTTGCCGAGAAATACGGCGCAGTGATGTATATCGAGGGTGAAAGCGTGTATTCCATTGCGGCATCCACCGAAAACGCCTATAACGAGACGGCAAACAAGTTTGTCCATGTCGGCGAAGAAGTTGTGCTGAGCTGTTATTCCGACGGCGACCACACGGGAACGGGCATGATTACCGCTATCTCCGGAACGGATTACACCGTGAAGGTGCTTTCGGGCGAATTTGAAATCGGCGAAACGGTGAATGTATTCCGCGAGAGCGCAACGTCTGCCAACCGAATCGGTCGGGGAACGCTTTCGCGAGTGAATCCCACGGCGGTTACGGGCGAGGGCAGTATTGTCTCCTATGCGGTTTCCGACGGCGATACCGTTGAGCGCGGCGATTTGCTGTTTGAAACGCTCTCGGGCGATTTTGACGGGCTGTATATGAGCGGCAATCAAATTCTTTCCGATATCGACGGCACGGTAGCGACAATCAACCTTTCGCAGGGCAGTAAGGTTGAAAAGAACAGCGTTGCCGCAGTAATCTATCCCACGGGAAAAATGCGCGTGGAGGCGCAGATTGAAGAAAGCAATCTGGGCATGATTTCCGTAGGCGATGCGGTGAGCGTTGAATTGATTTGGAATCAGGATGAAGACGTGACCTATTCCGGCACAATCAGTATGATTTCCGCCATTGCCGACGGAACAGCTTCAAGCAGTACGGCAACGGGCGGCAGCACGGTGATGAGCGGAAGCACAAGCAGCTCTGATTCCGTGACCTATACCGTCTATGTCGATTTCACGGCGGACGAGAATACCCGCTACGGCATGAGCGCGGTGGTCAATACGCTCGAGGACACGGTTGAAACGGCGACCGAGGAGGAAGGCAGTGAACAGAACTAAGCGCATCGTTTGTGCAATGATGGCGTTTGCAATTGCGCTTCCGATCGTATTTGCGGAAGAAATTCAAAGCGCAGAGGTCGTCAAAATCGAACAAAATACCGGGACTGAAACGCTTGAGACGGAGCAGCCCGCGGAAACGCCGAGCACCGCGCCCGCGGAAACGCCGAGCACCGCGCCCACGGAAACACAGACGGTGCAGCCCACGGAAACGCCGACGGCACAGCCCATGGAAACGCCGACGGCACAGCCCACGGAAACACAGACGGCACAGCCCACGGAAACGCCGACGGCGCAACCCACGGAAATACCCACCGAACAGCCCACGGAAACGCCCACCGCAGCGCCTACCGAAACGCCTGCGCCGACGTATTCCATCGAGATTGTTCCCGCAGGACAGAAATCGCAGGACAATGTCTGGCAGGTTCCCTATCAGACGGAAAAGGATACGGTGACGTTCAACTGGACGGCGGTTGAAACGGCGGCAAGCTATCAGGTCATCGTTCGGGATGCGTCACAAAACGAGATTATCAATACATCGGTATTGCAAACGACTTGGTCGGTATCCGTTTCCGCACTTTCGACGGACATGACCTACACCGTGACGGTTTCGGCCTTTGCACAGGAGGATCCCGCTGTGCCGATTCAGGAAATGGAAATTGCTTTTCAGCTTGTTCAGCAGTCTCAGCCCTTTCCGGACGATGATTTTCCGGGCGGCGGCAGTTTCCCGAGCGGCGGCAGTTTTCCGAGCGGCAGTTTCCCCCAAGGCAGTGCCGACGGCATGATGCAGGAGGAACAGGGCTTTCACGTGACGCCCGGCGAGACGTTGACGAGCAGCCATGCATCGGGCACGGGTACCATGCTCCCCTTCGGCGCGGTTGAAATCACATTTTCCGAGGAAAGCATGACCCGCTTGACGCTCGGCGGCGTTGAATTGGACATCGTGCTCGATGATGGGCAAAATGCATTCCGGGTATCCCTGCAGGATCGCATGCTGATCCTCACGCCGGAAACGGAAGGCGCGGCATGGTCGGTCAATGCCTATACCCTGAAGGTTTTGAATCGAAGCGGCATTGAAAGCGTGCGGCTTATGCTCGGCGAAACGGCCGTCGATATTCCGACGGATTGGTCGGCGCAGGGAACCGCTTTTGTCAAATTGTCTCAACAGGGCTATGTGTCAAAGGATTACACGCTGAAGATTACGGCGCAGGGAACGACCGTGCAGGTCGCAAATCGTGAATATACAATCGACGAAAACAACGAAATGGTCGGAGAGTGATGAGAATGCGCAAAAGACTGTGTTGTGCAATGATTGCGCTGCTCATGCTGAGTGTTTCCGCAATGGCCGAAACCTACGAGGGAAAAACCGCCGCCGCGGGTTCACTTTCTGTGGAAGCCGAATCCGGCGGCATTCTGGAAACGCTGAATGTCTTGCCCGGAAGCTATGTTCAGGCGGGAACGGTTCTCGCGGAGATTGCGACCACAAAGGTATTTGCCACGCAGGACGGCGTGGTGGCCAATCTCACCGCCGAACCGGGCGATTCGGTCGACGGAACGGTTTTGCAAATCAACCCGCTCGAAAAATACCACATTTACTGCACTGTGGACGAGGCGTATGAAAGCGCCGAAACCATGCTGGTGCATTCCGGCGAGCAGGTGTATGTCCAATGCACAAAAAACGGGACGCACTGCGCAACGGGATTCATTACCGAATTGGACGGATCGGAATACCGGGTAATCACCACCGGCGGCGAATTGTATGTGGGCGAAACGGTTTATCTCTATCGTGATGCCGAATTTTCCGCCAAACAGCGCATCGGCATCGGAACGGTCGTGGAATCGGATTCGCAAAGTTATTCCGCAGACGGAACGCTCGTTTCGCTGAGCGTTCAGGCAGGCGAATATGTCGAGCGCGGCGAACTGCTGTATGAATACGTATCCGGAACCGCCCAAACGATTACCGCCGAAAAGGACGGAATCATCCAAAACGTCAACGCCGAAAAGGGCGACCGCGTGGAAAACGGCAATACCGTCATGACCCTTGTGCCGACGGATCAAATCTGCGTGGAGGTCAATGTGGACGAGGATTGCGCCGCGACGCTTTGCGAAGGCGACGCGGTCGAATTGATCTATGCCTGCGTTGCCGACGAAACGCCGATTTCCGGAACGATTACGAAAATCTCCTATATCGCCTCGGACGGAATGTATACCGTACGCATTCAACCCGAGGATTCCGCCGAAAAGCGAATCGGTTTAACGGTGGAGGTGCGCTTTTAAAGAAACAACCCAAGAACGGCCCTGCTGCCATTTGCGCAGCAGGACTTTTTTGCTGTGCAGAATAATCCTGAGGCTGGCTTGATTTTCGCGACGTCTGTGTCGCTTTTTCGGGTTAATCGGCGAATCACGAACATGCATTATTCGTTTTTTCAACAAAAGTACCGAAATTTCATGGCGCGGTTACAGTATATTTATTTAATATATTCTCAGAGGGATTTATTCCCAAGTAAAGAAAGGTGGTTATTTCATGAAGAAACTGTCACTGCTTCTGGCTTTTGCACTGCTGATCTGCAGCCTGAGCCTGAGCGCAACGGCTGAGGAAGCGACGACGACCCTGCAGCCGCGCTTTACCAGCTATGACGAAGTGAACGCAGCCATTACGGTCATCGAAGGCGATGATACGCAGGCGGAGTTGGGCTATCTGAACGGCATTACAACCATCCTCGAAGTGGACGGATTGAAGTTTAAGGATCTCAACGGCAACGGCGAACTGGACGTGTACGAAGACTGGCGCCAGGACATCGATGCCCGCGTCAAGGATCTGTATGATCAGATGACCCTGCAGGAGCGCGCAGGATTGTTCTATCACGTCAATACCTGCGGCAATCCCTCCGGCGTAGATTTCTCGGACAGCCGGTACATGTTTGCCGAGGAAAGCATCGTCAATGAGGGCGAAGAAGAAGCGGCATTTGCCCCCAAATCGATGTGGTACTATATCAATGTTTTGAACATCACCACACATTTGGACAACACCAACGGCACGCCCGCTGAGCAGATCGTGTATCACAATGCCATGCAGGCGCTGGGCGAGGATTCCCGCCTGGGCGTTCCGATCGTGATTTCCAATGACCGCCAGTACAATGCATGGGGCGGCATGATCGATACCGCACACGACGCATTCGGCGCGGCCAACGATGAAGAGCTTGCCACGAAGCTGTGGACGGAGTATTCGCTGGAAAGCCGCGCGGTCGGCATTCACGTGGTGCTGCATCCCTACAGCCAGGAGCTGGGCAGCTGGAACGGCGAAGATCCGGAATACGCCGGCAACATGACCAAGGCCGAGGTTGCTGCCATTCAGGTTGAGGGCGGCACGGAAGCCTGCATGAAGCACTTCATCGCCCGCGGCGGAGACTCCTCCTTCGAGGATGCCCGCAGTGAGGGACAGACCGTTGACAACTGGATGACCGCGTGGAAAATCGCGCTGGAATCCAATCCGAAGTGGGTCATGACCAACGGCTACGGAACCGGTCTGAGCAACACCGTGCACGTTGACTA
>CAVHAH010000055.1:0-10711 GCA_963633785.1 bacterium | reverse complement strand
CGTCGGACACGCCCGCAACGGTGGTGGCGGGGATGATGTCGTCGTCATACGCATAACCCATCTCGGTCAGGTTGGCCAGCACGTTGTTGGCGGTGAACTCAGCCATCCAGGAGCCGTCAACCACGCAAATGTCGTAAGCGCCTTCCTTATTCACGGCGTCGAGGGCGATCTTGTTGTGCAGGTCATCAAAGGAAAGATCCAGAGCTTCGCACTTTACATTGTATTCCTCTTCAAACTGCGGGAGATACTGCTTGATAACCTCTGCATAAGTGCCGCCGCGCAGCAACAGGGTCAGGGTCTGCTGTTCTTCTGCAAACGCGGGAACCACGCTCAGCGAGAGAACCAATGCCAGCATCAATACCAATACTTTTTTCATGGGGTAACCTCCTTAATAATTATTTCTCATCCCTTCACAGCGCCGCTTGACAACCCCTTGATCAAGTAGTTCTGCGCAAAGATGACAAACAGCAAAATAGGTGTGACCGAAATCACGCCGCCCGCCGCAACGAGACCGAAGTTGGTCACATTGTCTTCGGTATTCAGAATTGCCAGAGACAGCGGCACGGTGTAGTTGCTCGGAGACTGCACGAAGATAATCGAGTAGGTGTATTCATTCCACGCGTACATGAACGACAGCATCGCCACGGCGGCAATGCCCGGCAATACCAGCGGCAATACGATGCGGATGAAAAGCTGCCATTCGGTGGCGCCGTCGACCTTCGCGCTCTCCTCGATTTCTTCGGGAAGATCCTTGAAGAAGCTGATCATGAACCAGATAATCAACGGAATGTTAATCAGGACACAAGCGAGAATTGCGGGCCACTTCGTGTTCAGAATGCCCAGTTTCGCAAACAGAATATACAAAGGAATCGTGAAGGCCACCGGCGGAAGCACGCGCACCAGCAACACCCAGTAGGTCACCGGCTTTTTCAAGCCGAAGCGGAAGCGGGAGCGGGCAATCACATACGCCGCCGCCAAACCGAATCCCAGCGACAGCAGCAGCGAAATGCAGGTGGTAATCAGGCTGTTTTTCACGGAAACGTCAAAGCCCTTTTCGGTAAACAGGCGAATGAAATGTTCGAGGGTGAAGGATTTCGGAAGGAGCGGAATATGCCCCTGAAGCTCTGCCGTTTCACGAATCGACATCGCAAACAGCCAGTAAATCGGAAACAGTGCGACAAACAGAATCAGTGCGGCAATCAACGGTCTGATGCTGAATTTGAATTTCTTTTTTTGCGTTTGTTTATAAGTCGGCTGCATTTGTTTCCCCTCCGTGCAAAGCGCATCATCGACAACGATTTTAACACTTGTAAGAATCATTGTCAATAAATCTGTCCATTTTCTTGCTTGTTTTTGACACACATTTGATAATCTTCCGTTGCGCTTTAATACTAGCATAACACAATTCAAATGTCAATTCAAGCGGTGAAAAATACTCATTTTTTTCAAAAAATGGTTTAATTCACTTTGTGCGCAAAAAAAAGCGCCCGAATCGCTCGGGCGCTTCTTCAAGAGAAATCAGTCGTTCTCCGTGTATACATAGGCAATCGCATCAACCGTTGCGGGCTCCAGACCGTTCTTCTCGAAATAATCGACAAAATCGGAATCAACATACTCGCGCAGGGTCACGGAGCTGCCGGGCGTCAGGCCGATATCATTGTAGAAGCCGTCGGTGGTCACATACAGGATGTTGCCTTCGGCATCCAGCAATGCGAGAACCGCATAAATGCCGTAAACGGTTTCATCGGTATCGTTGGTGAAGGTGGCGTACATATAATCATAGGTGCTATACCCCTCATCCACGTCGGCTTCGTAGGAAGTCACGCAGGGGAATCTCTTGGTGACGTAATCGGAATCCGCTTTGCCGGTCACGGTGAGCATGTAATCATCCACATCTGCGGCTTCCGCATCTTCGATTTCATCGTAGAGGCGAACGTAGGTGTATTCATCGGGCTGCAGATATTTGGCGGGATCGCTGTAATAGTCCGTGGAGGTCAGCGCATCGCCATCGGCATTGTAAATCTCGAGAAGGGCGGTATTCACAACAATCGGCTTATCACCGACGTTGGTTACCTTCGCATAAGCGTAGCCGTACAGGCTGTAACCAGGAATCACATAGAAGTTTTCCTGATCGACACTGAGCTTGCCCGCCGCAAATGCGGAACCCATCGAAGCAACCAACATCAGAACCAGGCAAAGTGCAAGAATCTTTTTCATAAATCTTTCCTCCATTGTTGTATTTTAAGGCAGCATCTCACAGCACTGCTGTTCGGTGTTACTTTAATTCGATGTTCTCCGCAGTGGCCGCCGGAATCGTGATTTCTTTGCCCCAAATGGATTCATAGGTCACGGTGCCGGTCATCGTAAGGTCGATAATCAGCCAATCGCCTTCCAGAATATTGTAGCCGGGATCATCGTTCACAGACACATAAATGATTTCCTCGCTGTTGCCGAGAACGGAAAAACGCAGCTGAAAACCGTCGGTGCGGCTGCCGATTGTCTGTTCGACCTTTCCCTTCAGCTTGTAGGTTTCTCCGACATGATCTTCGGGATAACGCATACAGCCTTCATAATCAAAATCAACATCGTGTTCGCTTTCGGCATCCGATGCGCTTACCTCGGCGGTTGCTTCGGGCTGAGGCGTAAGAACAACCTTCCCGACGGCGCTTTCACCGAACAGAACCGTCTGGTCTTCCCGCGAAGCCATACCGTCGTTATCCAGACCGTTGGCCTTCTCGAACGCCTTGAATGCCTTTTGCGTTTCGGTGTCGAACTTGCCGCTGATTTTTCCGGAATAGTAGCCCAGCGCCGTTAAACGCTCCTGAATATTCGAAACGGCTTCGCCTTTCGTGCCCCGCTCGATATCGAAGTATACGGCGTATCCCTTCTCTTCCAGCATCGAATCAACCTGTTCCCGAAGCGCCAGCAGCTCTTCAATCGTCATTTCGGACAAATTCCACTCGGCATTCTCGGAAAACGCCGGTGTGAAAAGAGCGGTGAGCGTGCAGAGGACGCAAACTATTGCAATGAGCTTTCTTTTCATGACGACACCTGCTTTCAACGATTCTGTTTCGGAATCATGCAACAAATTCCAACTTATATTAACATACTCGATAAATACTTGTCAAGCTCGGAATGGGCTTCTATATATAATAAGAACTGCGATTCCGAACGGTTGCGCCGACGGAATCGCAGTCTGAATGCTTATGGATTAAAAGATATAGGGCGGATTGCCGGAGAAATCGGCGATAACGCCGTGTGCGTTCTCCAGATAGAACACTTCGAAGATGGGGTTGTCAGCCGAACCGTACTGGCTCTTCACGATGGGGTTCTGAATGCACATTTCCTTGGCGGCCATGTTGTTTTCAAACACCGCTTTGCCGTTCAGGCGAATCCACGCATAGGAGGGATCGGAAACGCAAATCTCGATTTCGGGATTCTCCTGCATGTCCTTGTAAACGTCCTTCGTGTTGTTGGTGCAGAACCACAGCTTTCCGTTCATCTCTCCGGAAAACATAAACGGGCGGCACTTTGCCTTGCCGTCACGGCCGACGGTGGCGAGATACTGCACGGGATTGGCATTCAGAAATTCGATAATCTTATTCATGTTGATTTCCTCCGGGAAGTTTTTTACGAAGCTTGCTTTTTTCCTTCGCTGGAAGTATAATAACACCGTAAGTGTCATTTGTAAAGTAAGCACTTTATTGTGCCGTAGTTACCAAAAGGGAACTATTGCGCAACAGCGGACTTCGGAGGAATCAACATGAGTGAAGACATCAAGAAAATCGAATTGCCCGCCTGCCCTGTGGAAACCACGCTGACCCTGATTGGGGATAAATGGAAGGTTCTGATTCTCAGGGATCTGATGGCGGGAACCAAACGATTCGGCGAGCTGAAGAAATCCATCGGCAGCGTTTCGCAGAAGGTGCTCACCGCACAGCTGCGTGCCATGGAATCAAGCGGGCTGGTGCATCGGGAAGTGTATGCCGAAGTGCCGCCGAAAGTGGAATACTCGCTCACGCCGCTCGGGAGAAGCCTGAAACCGATTCTCGATTCCATGTGGGTGTGGGGCGAAGAATACAAGGCCATGATGAATCATTGATTGCTTGCATCGAAGGCAATGATGTTGTATAATGATTCCGTTATCAAAGGCGACACCGCACAAATGAGGTGGTACGATGAATAGTGAATTTTGTGGTAGATGGAATTGCAAAAAGCGAAGGTTTACTGGAGGTAAATCGAGATTTTTGCAGCTTCCAGATACCGCAAAAGGCGCATTCAGCGTTGCCGCCGAATTGTGCGGTGTTGCCCAAACTCAACTTCGGAGGAACAACATGAAACAAAGCGGTATTCTCATGCATATCACATCGCTTCCCTCGCGCGGCGGTATCGGCACGCTGGGGTCTGCGGCGTATGCGTTTATCGATTTTCTGAAATCCTGCGGCATGACAATCTGGCAGGTGCTGCCCGTTGGACCGACAGGCTATGCGGAATCGCCCTATCAGAGCGTTTCCACCTATGCGGGCAATCCCCTTTTGATTGATTTTGAATTGCTGGAGAAAAACAATCTGCTGCCTGCGGGCGCATTCGTGCCTTCTCAAAATGCACAAACGGTGGATTTCGAAGCCGTGAAGGCGCAGAACACGCTCCTTTTGGAGCAGTCCTTCCGCTATGCGTTTGCGAATTTGAAGGACGAAGTGAATGCCTTTGCCGAAAATCACCCGTGGGTGCGCGACTATGCGCTTTTCTGCGCAATCAAGGAACATTTCAATCTGGTTTCCTGGATGGAATGGCCCGATGAGGATATTCGTCTGCGCAAGCCCGAAAGCGTGAAGCGCTATTCCGAACAGCTTTCGCAGCGAATCGATTTCTATATCTACGGACAGTATCTGTTCTTCGAACAGTGGAATGCGCTGCATGATTATGCACGAAAGAACGGAATCTCGCTGATGGGCGATATGCCGATTTACGTTTCCGAGGATTCTTCGGATGTATGGCTGAATCCCGAATTGTTTGAATTGGACGATGATTGCCGTCCGATTCGCATTGCGGGCGTTCCGCCGGATTATTTCCAGGAGAACGGTCAGCGCTGGGGCAATCCGCTGTATCGCTGGGACGTGCACGAGAAAACGGGGTTTGAATGGTGGATTCAGCGCCTTCGTGCCGCAGAAGCGCTGTTTGATTGCGTGCGCATCGACCATTTCATCGGTTTTGCGAATTACTATGCGATTCCCGCCACCGAACCGACCGCCAAGAACGGCCGCTACGAACCCGGTCCGGGCAGAAAGCTGTTCCGCAAAATCAAGAAGGAACTGCCGAATCTGAAGATTGTGGCGGAAGATTTGGGCGTTGTCAGCCCGAAGGTCAAGCGGTTGCTGAATTTCTGCGGATATCCGGGAATGAAGGTTTTGCAATTTGCGTTTGACAGCGATGATACCAACGGCGATTTGCCGCAGCATCATTGCGAAAACTGCATCGTCTATACCGGCACGCACGACAACAACACCACAATGGGCTGGTGGGCGCAGGCGAGTGATTCCGTGAAGGCGTTTGCCCGTCGGAAACTGGGAATGCCCGAAGATTCAAACGACATTCTCCCCCATCTTCTGAATGCGGCCTTCGCCAGCTGTGCGGACACGGTGATTATTCCGATGCAGGATTGGCTCGCTTTGGATGAATCCGCCAGAATGAATTACCCCGGAACGGTCGGCGGAAACTGGCTTTGGCGCATGATGCCGCAGAATCTTGATTCCGTTGCACGGCGAATCAGGATTCTCAACCGCAAGCATCATCGGGGAACGCTTCCCGAAATCGATGCATCGGATTTGGTGTTGCGCACGGAAGAAATTCTGATGGAGCGGTATCATGTTTCCGTGAAGGAGGCCGACGCCGTTCAGATTCACGAGGCATTGTCGAGCGCAGTGATGCTGCGCATTGCGCCGAAATGGGCGGATGATTCGATGGAACGGCTGAATCATCGCCATGCGCTGTATTTCTCCGCAGAATACCTGGTCGGACGGCTGATTTACAACAATCTGTTTTCGCTGGGCGTTTTGGAGGATGTGAAATCCCTGCTGGGCGAAAAGGGCTTCGATTTGGCAGAATTGGAAGATATCGAGGATGCGGCGCTGGGCAACGGCGGTCTCGGTCGCCTTGCGGCGTGTTTCCTGGACAGTGCCGCAACGCATGAAATTCCGCTGGACGGATACGGCTTGCGGTATCGCTACGGTCTGTTCAAGCAGTCATTCAAGGATTACAGGCAAAACGAAGCGCCCGATGATTGGACGCGCTTCGGCGATCCGTGGAGCATTCGCCGCGATGCTCTGAGCGTGATTGTCGAAATGAAAAACGGTTCTGTTCGCGCAGTTCCCTATGATATGCCGATTATCGGCTATCACGGCGCAATCGGAACGCTGCGCTTGTGGCAAACGGAGAGCCTGAACGAATTCGATTTCGAGCGATTCAATGCGCAGGATTACGCCGCCGCCTGCAAAAACAAGAATGCGGCGGAAGACGTGACGAAGTTGCTGTATCCCAACGATACCATGAATGCGGGAAAACTTCTGCGCATTCGTCAGCAGTATGTGCTCTGCTCGGCATCGCTTCAGGATATGCTGCGCACATTCAGGCAGAATTTCGGAACGGATTACGACCGCTTCCCGCAGATTCACGCCGTTCAGTTGAATGACACGCATCCCGCCATGGCCATTCCCGAATTGATTCGCCTGCTGATGGCGGAAGGACTTTCGTTCGCCCGTGCATTCACGATTGCGCAAAAGACGTTCAACTACACAAACCACACCGTAATGCGTGAGGCGCTGGAAACCTGGGATGAAAAGCTCCTCAAGGCGGTTTCGCCCGATTTGGTTCGCGTGATTCGCCGCATTCAAACCCGTCTCGCCGGAGAACTGAAGAAAAAGGGCGTGACCGATACAGACGGATTGAATATTCTGGCCGACGGCCGTGTGCATATGGCGAATCTGTCGGTCTACGGAACGCTGCACACCAACGGCGTTGCGGCAATTCATTCGCAGATTCTCAAGGATGACGTGTTCCGTGAATGGTATGCGCTGTATCCCGAACGCTTCTGCAACAAGACGAACGGCATCACGCAGCGGCGCTGGCTGGGGCTTTGCAATCCCGAATTGTGCAAACTGCTGGATTCGGAAATCGGCGAAGGCTATTTAACGGATCTCTATCGCCTTGAACTGCTCAAGCCGAAAATCAACGAAGCACTCGCCGAGAAATTCATGGCGGTGAAGCTCGAAAAGAAGCGCAGTCTTTCGGCGCTGATTGCCAAGCGTGAAGGCGTGGAAATTCCCGTGAATTTCGTGTATGACGTGCAAATCAAGCGTTTGCATGAATACAAGCGCCAGCTGCTGAATGCGTTCTCCGTGCTGGATATCTATTATTCCCTGAAAGACGGTTCGCTGACCGACTTCCCGCCCACGGCATTCATATTCGGCGCAAAATCGGCGCCCGGATACGACCGTGCGAAAGCCATTATTCGCTTTATCAATCAGATTGCCGAAAAGGTGAATGCGGACAGCGATGTGAACGACAAGATGCGCGTGGTTTTCGTGCAGAATTACAACTGCTCCTACGCCGAACACATCATTCCCGCCGCCGACCTTTCCGAGCAGATTTCCCCCGCCGGAACGGAAGCGAGCGGAACGGGCAATATGAAACTGATGCTCAACGGTGCGTGCACGCTGGGAACCTATGACGGCGCGAACATCGAAATCGTGGAGCAGGCGGGCGAGGAAAACAACTTCATCTTCGGCGCAACCGTGGATGAAATCAACCGCATCAAGCCCGAATATAATCCGAAGGCGCTTTATGAATCCAATCCCCGCATTCGCCGTGTGGTGGATGCGCTGAATACCTTCGATGATCCCGACGGTGCGCTGCATGAATTGTACACGGCGCTTCTGGAGGGCGCAAGCTGGCATCAGCCGGACCACTATTTCCTGCTTCTGGATTTTGAATCCTATATGGAAGCGAAACTGCGTGCCATTCGTGCCACGCAGAACAAGACCGCTTTTGCGATGATGTGCCTGAACAACATCGCCGGTGCGGGAAAATTCTCGTCCGACAGAACGATTGCCGAATACGCAGAGGAAATCTGGAAACTGTAATCTCAAAACAGGGGCTGATTCTTTTGAATTCAGCCCCTGTTTTTGCATGGAAAAATCGGCGGATGTCCCGAAGGCATCCGCCGATTTGTATTTGATTTAATAGGCTTCGTGAATCTCGATGTCGCTGTAGCGGTGCATACCGGTACCTGCGGGAATCTGTTTGCCGATAATGACATTCTCTTTCAGACCCAGCAGCGGATCGGTCTTGCCCTTGATGGCGGCTTCGGTCAGCACGCGCGTGGTCTCCTGGAACGATGCCGCAGACAGGAACGATTCGGTGGCCAATGCCGCCTTCGTGATGCCCAGCAGCGTGCGCTTCGCCTTTGCGGGAATCTTGCCCTGCTCGATGGCGTGGCGATTCGCCTGATTGAAGCGGAAGATATCCACGAGCGAACCCGGCAGAAGGTCGGTGTCGTTCGCCTCTTCAATCTTGACCTTGCGCAGCATCTGACGCACGATAACTTCGATATGCTTATCGGCGATTTCAACGCCCTGACGACGGTAGGTGGACTGGACTTCCTTCACGATGTAGTCCTGAACCGCCTTCACGCCCAGAATGCGCAGCAGGTCGTGCGGGTTGATCGAACCTTCGATCATCTCGTCGCCGGCGGATACGGTGTCGCCTTCTTCCACGCGCAGCTTCGAACCGTAGTTAATCGGATATTCGCGGGTTTCGGCTTCTTCGCCCTTGCCCAGCGACTGAATCACAATCTTCTTGCGCTTCTTGGCATCGGTGGTGATGTGTACAACGCCGGAGATTTCGGCCAGCGTTGCTTCACGCTTCGGCTTGCGGGCCTCGAACAGCTCTTCAACGCGGGGAAGACCCTGTGTGATATCTTCGCCCGTTGCAACGCCGCCGGTATGGAAGGTACGCATGGTCAGCTGCGTGCCGGGTTCACCGATCGACTGCGCCGCAATGATACCGACCGCTTCGCCGACATCCACCAGCTTGCCGTTGGTCATGTTCGCACCGTAGCACTTTGCGCAAACGCCGATTGCGGACTGGCAGGTCAGAACTGTGCGGATATTCACTTCGGTGATGCCCGCAGCGATAATCTTCTTCGCCAAGCTGTGGGTAATCAGCTCATTGCATTCAACAATTACTTCGCCCGTTGTCGGATCGACCACGTCTTCAGCGGCAACACGGCCGTTGATACGGTCTTCGAGACCTTCGATGATGTCGCCCGGAACGCCGATATCCTGAACCTTCAGGCCGCGAACCGGCTCGCCATGCTCGGCAAAGCAGTCCACTTCGCGAATGATGTTCTCCTGAGAAACGTCCACCAGACGGCGGGTCATGTAACCGGAGTCGGCGGTCTTCATAGCGGTATCCGCCAGCGACTTACGGGAGCCGTGGGAGGATTCGAAGAACTCCAGAACGGAAAGGCCTTCGCGGAAGTTGGATTTAATCGGCAGCTCGATGATTTTGCCCGTCGGGGACGCCATCAGACCGCGCATACCGGAAAGCTGACGAATCTGGTTGATAGAACCACGAGCACCGGAGTCCGCCATCATGTTAATCGGGTTGAATGTTTCAAGCGTTGCAAGCACCTGCTTGGTCACGTCGTTCGTGGCATCTTCCCAAATCTTGATTACACGGCTGTAACGCTCGTTTTCGCTCATCAAGCCACGCTTGAACATGCGCTCGATGGTGTGAACCTTGCCTTCGGCCTCCTGCAGAATATCCTTCTTGCTGTCCGGCACGATGATATCCGCAACGGATACCGTCAATGCGGCACGGGTGGAGAATTTATAACCCAGCGCCTTGATATCGTCCAGCATGGTTGCCGTGCGGGTCACGCCGTGGGTGCGATAGCAGGAATCAACGATTTTGCCCAGCTGCTTCTTGCCGACCACCTGGTCGATTTCCAGCTTGAACATATCGTCAATCGTTTCACGCTTCTGCCAGCCCATATCCTGCGGAACCGCATTGTTGAAGATGATACGGCCGATGGTGGTATCCACGATGCGCGTGTATTCAACGCCGTCGATTTCCTTCGTCATGCGGATGTGGCACGGAGCTTCCAGCGCAAGTTCGCCGGTGCCGTAGGCCATCAGCGCTTCATCCACATCGGTGAAGTATTTGCCCGTGCCGACCAGACCTTCGTGAATCATGGTCAGGTAGTAGCAGCCCAAAACCATGTCCTGCGTCGGGCAGATAACCGGCTTACCGTCGGAAGGCTTCAGAATATTGTTTGCCGCCAGCATCAGGAAGCGGGCTTCCGCCTGTGCCTCCATCGAAAGCGGAACGTGAACAGCCATCTGGTCGCCGTCGAAGTCCGCGTTGAATGCGGTACAGCACAGCGGATGCAGTTTCAGCGCCTTGCCTTCTACCAGAACGGGCTCGAACGCCTGAATGCCCAGGCGGTGCAGCGTAGGTGCACGGTTGAGCATGACCGGATGATCCTTGATTACGTTTTCAAGAACATCCCAAACTTCGGGGCGCAAACGCTCCACGGCACGCTTCGCCTGCTTGACATTCGTGGTGGACGGATCACGCTCCACCAGTTTCTGAATAACGAAGGGCTTGAACAGCTCCAGCGCCATTTCCTTGGGCAGACCGCACTGATACA
>CAVHAH010000054.1:0-10727 GCA_963633785.1 bacterium | reverse complement strand
CAGGGCCGCTTGGACGAAAACCGCATTACCGAAAACCTGCGCCTGATTATCACGCTTTCCGCTTTGGAAGACGATGTGGCGAACGTTGCGGGCTTTGATCTGCTGACGGCGCTGTCTGATTTGGAATTCGTTGAAAAGCAGGGAATGAGCGGCGTGGTGTACACCGTTCTGGCAATCAAGGGCAGCGATTATGCGATTCCCGAAGCCGCAGAAGGAAAAACGCAGACCACGGAAGAAGCATTGGTCGATTACATTCTGAATCATCAGCTTGCCGATGGCGGCTGGGCTTACTCGGGTGAAACGGCCGATCCCGATATGACGGCAATGGCATTGCAGGCATTGGCATTCTACTATGTTGAAAATCCCGCAACCGAGGAAGAAATTGCCGTTTCGAAGGCGGTAGAACTCGGCATTGAATGCCTGAGTGAATTGCAGAATAAAAACGGCGGCTTTGCGAGCTACGGTACGGTGAATGCCGAATCCGCAGCGCAGGTCATCATCGCCCTGACGGCCTACAACATCGATCCGCACACCGACAGCCGCTTCGTTAAAAACGGCACGAGCGTGCTGGATTCTCTGTGCAGCTTCTATGTGCAGGGCGGCGGATTCCGTCACACTCAAGACGGTGAACGCAATGCTTTGGCAACGGTTCAAGGCTACTGCGCTCTGACGGCCTATTGGCGCTTCAAGGAAAACAAAACCTCCCTGTATGATATGAGCGATTTGGTTGAACTTCAAGCAGCCGCTTAAGAATGCAAGGAAGCAAAAGAGTCGGTCCATTCGGCGACCGACTCTTTTGCTGTTCTTGTTTGTCCGAAGCACAAAGCGGGCGCATAGGTTGATTTTTAACCGAAATCTGTTATAATAAAATGGGTAGTTATAAAAGGGGGAAAAGACGATGCCTGAAAAAATCGTCATGCTGGACGGATACAGCCTGATGTACCGCGCGTTTCACGCGCTGCAAACGCCGATGAATGCGCCGGACGGTACGCCGACGAATGCCGTGCACGGATTTCTCATGATGCTTTTGAAGGTCATCGACGAGGAAAAGCCAAGCCGTATTGCCGTGGCTTTCGATACGCACGCCAAAACCCTGCGTGCTCAAGAATATGCGGATTACAAGGCAACCCGCAAACCGATGCCCGACGAACTGCGTGCGCAGGATCCGATTATTCGCGAGCTGATTTCTCTGATGGATATTCCGATTCTGGAACGTGAAGGCTATGAAGCGGATGATATTCTGGGCACGGTCAGCGCAATATGCGAGCGTGAAGGAAACGAGATTGTGCTGGTCACGGGCGACCGTGATTCCTTTCAGCTTTCGGGAAAGGAAACCACCATTCTCTATACCAAACGGGGCATTTCCGACACCGTTCGTGTAACGCCCGAATACATTCGCGAAACCTACGGCCTCGAGCCGATTCAGATGATTGACGTAAAAGGCTTGATGGGCGATACATCGGATAACATTCCGGGCGTGCCGGGAATCGGAGAAAAAACGGCTTTGAAGCTGATTCATGAATACGGCACGCTGGAACGTGTGCTTGAAACCGCTCAAACCGAACAGAAAGGCAAACTGCGGGATCGCCTGGTTGAGCATCGGGATCTTGCCGTTCTCAGCAAACATTTGGCGACAATCGACCGCAATGTTCCGATTGAAGTGAATCTCGAATCGTGGAAGCCGAACGGTTTGAGCGGCGGACTGGCACGATTGAAGGAATTGGGAATGCATCAGGCGGCCAAACGTCTTGCGGAAACGGCGCATACGTTTGCACCCGTCAGCGTTCCCAAAATTCGGGAAAAAAGAGAACTTCCGAAGATTGAAAACACAGATACCGTTGAGGCGTTTGCACAGCGCGTGAAGGAGATTGCCGCCGATGCGAAATGGGCAGCCTTCTTCTATGAAAACACTTTGTCACTCGCAACGGATTCGGTGCGGCTGGTGTTGCCCGTAGGCGGTGATTTGTTCAGCGCAGGGGTAACGCAGGAAGAAGCAATTGCGGCCATTCGCCCGCTGTTGGAATCGGACTGCCCGAAAATGCTGTATAATAAAAAGGAACTGGGCGGCGCAAATATTTGCGGAGAGGTTATCGATGTGATGCTTGCGGCCTATGCGCTCAATCCGCAGCGAGAGGGCTTTGATGCCGAAACGCTCTGTCAGGCGGAGGGCGTTGACGATTTTGCAAAACATCCAGCCCAGGCCGTTTATGACCTGGCACAGATTCAGCTTCGGCAAATGCGGGAAACGGGTTTGGAGAAAATCTATCGAGAAGTCGAATTGCCGCTGTGCGAGGTATTGTACCGGATGGAAAGTGCGGGCTTTCAGGTGGATGCCGAGGCTTTGGAGGCGCTCGGTCGGACTTTCCGCAAGCATATCGATGCACTAACGGAGGAAATTCATGCCCTTGCGGGAGAAAAGGTCAACCTGAATTCTCCGAAGCAGTTGGGCATTATGCTGTTTGAACACATGGGCATTCGTCCGCCGAAAAAAACGTCGCGCGGCTACTCCACAAACGCCGAGGTGCTCGAGCAGCTGGCGCAGGAGCATCCGATTTGCGCACGCATTCTCGAATACCGCAAATATCAAAAGCTGGAATCAACCTATATCGATGCGCTGATTCGTCAGCGGGATTCACAGGGGCGAATTCACACGCGTTTCGATCAGGTGGCCACAGCCACGGGGCGCATCAGCTCTGCCGAACCGAATCTGCAAAACATTCCCGTGCGCACGGATTTGGGGCGTGAAATTCGCCGTGCTTTCGTGGCGCAAAAGGGATGTCGATTGGTGGATGCGGACTATTCGCAAATCGAACTGCGTGTGCTGGCGCATATGTCCGAGGATGAAACGATGATTTCGGCGTTCCGCGAAGGACAGGACATTCACGCGCGCACGGCTGCAGAGGTTTACGGCGTTTCGCTGGATCAGGTGACCCACGAGATGCGCTCCCGCTCAAAGGCGGTGAATTTCGGCATCGTCTACGGTATTTCCGATTTCACGCTGGCGAAGAACATTTCCGTGAGCCGCAAGGAAGCGCATGAATTCATCGATCGCTATTTCGAACGCTATCCCGGCGTGAAGCGGTATATGGATGAATCCGTTCGCAAAGGCCATGAAAACGGTTATGTGGAAACGCTGATGGGGCGCAGACGGTATCTGCCGGAACTGAACAGCACGAATTTCAATGTTCGTTCATTCGGTGAACGCTGTGCGATGAACAGCCCGATTCAGGGAACGGCGGCGGACATCATTAAACTTGCGATGATTGCCGTGGACGAAAAAATACGCGCGGAAAAGCTGAAATCAAAGCTGATTCTTCAGGTACACGATGAATTGATTATCGAAGCGCCCGAGGAAGAGGTTGAATATGTGCGGGCGTTGCTTCGGAATTGCATGGAGAATGTGATGACCCTGAAGGTGCCGCTGCGTGTGGATATTTCAACGGGAGGAAACTGGTGTGAGTGCAAGTAAACCGTATATCATCGGATTGACCGGCGGAATCGGCTGCGGGAAAAGCGAGGCGGCGGCATATCTGAAATCGCTCGGAGCGGTTCATATCGATGCCGACGGCATTTCACGCACCCTGACCGCAAGTGATGCTCAAACGCTTCAATGTATCCGTGAAAAATTCGGAGACGAGGTGTTTTTGCAGGATGGCAGTTTGAATCGTTCCGCACTGGCGGCGGTGGTGTTTGATTCCGAACCGCACAGGCGCGCGCTGGAGAAAATCATGCATCCGCGCGTGCAATCGCAGGTCTGGAAGGAAATCGAGCAAGCCGGAGAAGCGGGCGCCCGAGTGGTGATTCTGGATGTGCCGCTGCTGTTTGAAACGGGCATGGATGTTCTGTGCGATGAAACGTGGACGGTCACGGCGAGCGAGGAAACTCAGCTCGCACGGGTAACGGCGCGCGGTTTAACGGTGGAACAGGCGCAGGCCCGCATTCGCAGTCAAATGAATTCAGAAGAGAGAATGGCGAAATCCACGCGCGTAATCAATACGGATCGCTCTGTGGAACGCACGCAGGCGGAGCTGAACAGTTTGTATCAACAGGTCTGCAAAAGGAACGGCTGATTGCGGAATCGGCATATCTCTGCATCGGAGGAAACATGACGGAAAAAAAACGGAAGATGTCGGCACGTGCAAAGAAAAAGCGCAATCAGAAGCGCAAAAAGGTGTTCGCAATCGTTTGCGCTTCGATAATCGCAATTACCCTGCTTTGCATCGGTGTGAAAATCGGCATTCGGAAACTAAAACAAGCGCAGATTACCTGCATAGTGGAATATACTGACGAAATTCGTACAACGGCGGCGGAAAATGATTTGGAACCGGCGTATGTGGCCGCAGTGGTGATGGCGGAATCCAGCTATCGCACGGATGCGGTTTCCAATGCGAATGCGCAGGGCTTGATGCAGCTGCTGCCGTCTACGGCCGAATGGATTGCGGGCAAGTTTGATGAAAGCTATACCGAGGGCGTTCTGTTTGATGCCGAAACGAATTTGCGCTACGGGTGCTGGTATTTGGGTTGGCTCATGCGCCGTTATGACGGCGATATGCGCTGTGCTTCGAGTGCCTATCATGCGGGACAGGGAACGGTGGACGGCTGGTTGGAAAACCCCGAATACAGTTCGGACGGGCATACGCTCGATGTGATTCCGTTTGATTCCACGCGCACTTATGTTGAGCGTGTGCTGAAATACTATGAAAAATACGAGGAAATTTATGCGGATTCTTAAAAGTGCGGTCGTATGGCTTTTGATGATGGCGTTGTGCGCAGGTTGTCTGGCGGAAGAAGACACCATTGCCTCCGAACTCGACGGCGGTTTGCAGGCCACCACGCAAACCGTGTGGTCGGGCGACCCGTATAATGCCGATTTGCTGATCGGTTATACGGCGCAGGATGCGGCGCAGGTGAATCCCTTTTACTGCAATGAGCAGGATTTGGTCAGCGCCAATCAGCTGGTGTTTGAATCGTTGGTCACGCTGGATGAAGAGCAAAAGCCCACGCCTCAGCTGGCGGACAACTGGACGCACGAGGGCAATGTTTGGACATTCACGATTCGCAGCGGCATTTCTTTCCATGACGGCGCCGAGATGACCGCATTCGATGTGGTTGCAAGCTATCAGGCCTTTTTGGCCAACGAAAACAGCAATCCCTATGCGAGCAGGCTGAAACTGTTTATTGCGGATATGCAGGCGGTGAATGATTATCAGCTTCAGGTGACCGCCAATTACACGGGGTATTTGGTGCTGTACGCAATGGATTTCCCCGTGGTGCACGCTTCAACGGTGAACGACATTATGCCGCGCGGAACGGGTCCGTTTTGGTATGTTTCCTACGATGATACGAGCTATCTGCGCATTGAAGCGAATCCTTTGTGGTGGAAGCAGCAGCCGACGCTTTCATCGATTACATTCAGACGCTATGCAACCACGTCCGATGAGATTGAAGCGCTGCATACGAATGAAATCGAGATGCTGAGCACGCGTTCGAGCTCTGCGGCGTACAGCCGAAAACTCTCCGATTTCGCTTCGCTGGATTATGCCACAACTACCTATGAATTCCTGCTGCCGAGTTTGTCGAGCTCGTCGGTCATGTCGGATGTGAATGTGCGCAAGGCGGTTATGTATGCGATGGATCGCTCGACCATCGTTTCCAATGCCTATCTGGACATGGCGATTCAAAGCGAGGTGCCCGTGCTTCCGGGAACATGGCTGTATGAGAGCCAAAGTGCGGTATTCTATTACAGCCCCGAACGTGCATTGCAGCTGTTGTATGATTCCGGCTGGAAGGATTTAACGGGAGATGCCGTTCTGAATAAGCTGGACGGCATTAAGCTGGTGGATCTGACCGTGAATATCATTACCTACAATGATTCCGAAAGCTCGATTCGCTCGAATGCCGCAAAGCTGATTGCCGATTATCTGTCTGTGGTCGGAATCAAAACCACGGTCGAGGTGCTCACACGGGATGCGGTTATGGAACGCATTTCGGATCGCGATTATGATTTGGCGCTCATCGGCGTGAATTTAAGCGAGATTCCCGTTCTGATGCCGTTGCTTTCCTCGGACGGAAGCCTGAATTACAATCATTACGGAAACGATTTGATGGATTCTTATATTTCGCAGACCGCAACCGTTCAAACGGCGGATGAGCTCAAACAGGTTTACAGCGATATTCAAATGGAACTGGTAGATCGCCTGCCGATTCTGGGATTGCTGTTTCGCACGGGAACGGTGCTTTCCACACGTTCCACCAGCGGCATGAGCGGCATTCGCTCGATGAATATGTTCAGAGGTCTGGAATACCTTACGGAGTAAATCGATGACACGGATTTTCTTTGCACGTCATGGCGAAACCGAATGGAATTCATTTCGTCGGGTTCAGGGCAGCACTGATACGCACCTGAATGCAAACGGGATTCACCAGGCCGAGCGTTTGGCGGAATCGCTGCGGGATAAGGAAATCACGCAGATATTCACCGCCAAAATGCACAGAGCCCGCGAAACGGCGCAAATTGTGGCGCAGCACCTGCACGTTCCGTTGACCGAATGCGACGGCTTGCAGGAATTGAATCTGGGCGATTGGGAAGGCTGTACATGGCCCGAAATCGAACGTCGGGATTCGAAAACGTTTGCCGAATGGAGCCGCAACAAGCGATTTGTGCGCCCGCCGAACGGAGAAACCTATGATGAATTGCTGAATCGATTCACGCACATCGTGCTTCAAATCGTTCGGAATGCTCGGGGCAATGTGCTGATTGTGACACACAGCGCATGTATGCTGGCGTTTCAGGCGGAACTGAAGCGAACGCCTTTGGAAAGCATGATGAGCGATTACACCGCGCCGAATGCCGAAGCGATTGCGTTTTCATCGGAAGAAATCCTGAATCGCTGGGAAAATTTATAGACTGTCGAGAATATAACCGGAGGAGAACAATGTCCGTTCAAATCAGAAAAGCAACGCAGGGCGACTTGGATTCAATTGCCGAAATCTATCGCAATATTCATGATGCGTCGGAAAACGGCGAGGTCTATACGGGATGGATTCGTGAAATCTATCCGATTCGAGCAACCGCAGAAGCGGCGCTTGAACGGGGAGATTTGTTTATCGAAATGCTGGATGAACAACCGGTCGGCACGGCAATCATCAATTCCGTTCAGGTGGATGTATACGCAAACGCCCATTGGCAATACGATGCGCCGAACGATCAGGTTATGGTGCTGCACACGCTGGTAATCGACCCGAAGGTGAAAGGACACGGTTTGGGCAGAGCGTTCGTGCAGTTTTACGAGCAGTATGCCCGTGAACACAACTGCCCTTATCTGCGCATTGATACCAATGCCCGAAATGTGAATGCCCGAGCGTTTTATAAAAAATTGAATTTTCGGGAAATCGGCATAGAGCCGTGCGATTTTAACGGCATCCCCGGCATTGAACTGGTTCTGTTGGAAAAGAAATTATAATCAAGGCAATACCGCACAATTCAAAAGAAAGAACGAATTGTGCGGTATTGCCTTGACAGCTTTTCGGAAATCGGATAAAATTAAAATAGATTATTATTGCATTTAAGGAGCATCGATCATGCGGAGAAAGTGGTGGATCGTAATACTCGCAGTTGCGCTGTTCGGCGCAGCTCGATGGGCTTTTGCGGATGCGACACTTCTGCCGCAGTTGGATGTTCGTGTAACGGCAACGCCCGAAACGGTTACCGAGCCGTGCGAGGTTGAATTGCAATTCACCTTTGAAAACAGCGGCGAAACGGCGTTGACCGAAATCAGTTTAACGAGTCCCGACGGAATTTCAACCGAAAAGGTCGGCAGCCTTTCGGCACATTCGGCTTTAACGCATACATTAAAGCATGACGTGACCGACACGGAGATGTCTGCGGGAACCGTTTCCTATCTGATTACCTGCGGTTCGGAAGGAAAAATATACAGCTTCCCGATTGAAGTGCATATCAATCGGTCGGATTCGGGCGAGCCTGTTGAATTTCTTCGCTGCGTTGATTCACGCTTCGCCCCCGCCAACGGTCAGATTACCGTGGTCTATCAGGTAATCAATCGAAGCAGTGCGGCAATTTCGAACATCACCGTTACCGATACAATCGATGCCTATTCGAAGAATGTTGAATCCCTCGCTTCCGGTGAAACCGTGAATCTTGTTCACAATGTGAATGTGAATAATGTGATGTTTTCCGCGCCGACATTGACCTATGAGCGCAACGGCGCACAGAGCACGATTCAACTCGGTGATCTTGCGCTGCGTGTTGCCCATGCTTCGCTGAAACTCGATTTTTCCGCCGAGCTTGAGGAAGACGGAAGCGTGCAGGCGGTGCTTCACTTGGACAATACGGGCGATGTCGATATTCGCTCCATCACGGTTTACGATGATTTGTACGGCGGAATCGTTGACGACGGAAAATCGCTTGCATTGAGCGATGCGCCGATGAAAATTGCGCATGAATACGCCGCACGATCGGGTGAATCGTATCGCTGGCGCGTGGTCTATACGGATGCGTCGGGAACGTCTTTCAGCCAAACCACGGAAACCGTTTCGGTGGATTCGCCTTCCGATGATTCAAAAATCGCACTGACGCTTACGGCTGAACCGAAGTGGGAAAAGATTCGTCAGGCGGGGTATGTGCCCATCACATTCACCATTCACAGCACGGGATTTGCGCAGAATATTCGCATTACGGAATCAACCCTCGGCGAGATTCGCACACTTGCGTGTGCGGACGCTACCGAAGACACGGTTTGGAGCCAGGCGTTTCATGTTGCGGAATCGCGTGAATATCAGTTCGCAATCACTTATACGGACTCCCTCGGGCGGGAACAAACCGTTGAGGCCGAGCCGATTTCCGTGAAGGTCGGTTCGGGCGGTGCAACGCCGCAGACCACGAACGGGCACACCGTTTCGCCGTTCACACAAACCGTATCAACCGCTCGGCAGTCCGGAGAGTATATCGCCGTTCTGATTGCTTCGGCATTGCTCCTGATTGTCCTGATAATCGCCGCCCTGATTCTTACGGGAAAAATACGCAAAGCACGGAAGAACAGCGAGCATATGCATAAAAAGCATCTGCATGAAGGCACATGGCAAAAAGCGCTGATAAACGCAAGACATTTGGCGAATCGGGAAAGCACGCTGATTCCCGAACGGCATTCGGAAAACAAGGAAAACACGCTGATTCCCGCAAAGCATTCAGAGAATAAAGAGTGAGAAAAATGATATTTCAAGGCTACAGCGATGAGACGTTTGAATTTTTCATGGCCATTCATTTCAACAACAACGTCGATTTCTTTCATGCGAATCACGACTGGTATTTGCGCAGCGTGCGCGAACCGAGTTTGGCACTTGCGGAAAGCCTCGGCGATGTGATTGAGAAAATCGATTCACAGCTTGAACGGCGGCCGAATCGTGTGGTTTCGAGAATCAACCGTGATATTCGCTTCTCAAAGGATAAATCTCCCTATCGTGATTATTTGTGGCTTTCATTTCACAGAATCAACGAAGAAAATGTGCCCACGGATTTGTTTTATGATATGTCGGCGGATGGCGCGCGCTGCGGCATGGGCTTTTACGGCAAGAATCGAGGGCCGATGAATGCGTTGCGCCGCTTGATGCGCATTGAACCCCGGCGGATGAGCGATTTGTTTGAATCCTTGAAGGGTGAATTCAACCTCCACATGGATTGCTACAAGCGAATGCCCGTTCCCGAAAACATTCCCGAATCGTTGAAATCGATTTATGTGGCAAAGACCTTTTATTTCGAAAAACCGATTCGTGATTTTTCAATCATTAAATCGCCTGCGCTTGCGGATGAAATCGCCGAATCCTTTCGGCATTTGGCACCTTTGTTTCAAATTCTTGCGGCGCTTGTTCCGATTGAAGATGAGTAAGAGTTTCCCGAAACATATGAAAACAGACTTGGAAAGCAGAAAGGGGTATTTATGAATTCTGACAGGTATACCGCTCAGAATTGGCAAAAGGCGGCGAGCGGAACGGAGATTCGCGCGGATGAATCGCTTTTGACGGATGATTTCGCTTCGCACATCGGATATGCATTTGCACAATGGCTTGCGGCAAGAATATCGACCACGTCGGACCACCTGACCATTTCCGTCGGGCATGATTCACGCACCTCCGGACCGAGATTGAAATCGGCTGTCATTCGCGGATTAACGGCGGCGGATTGCGATGTTTTCGATTGCGATCTCTGCACAACGCCCGCACTGTTTATGACCACCATATCCGAACAGACGCATGCAAACGGCGCAATCATGATCACGGCCAGCCATTTCTCCGGAGAAAAGAACGGATTCAAATTCATTCTTCGGGAAGGATATGTGAATGCGAATGACGTGCATGAGATTATCGAGCTGGCATCGAATATCACCATTCCCGAGCGTTTGGTGCGGAAAATCGATTATCTGAGCACTTATACGGAACATTTGAAAAGTGTGGTGCGCAAACGCCTTGAAGACGATGCGCTGAAACCGTTGCTCGGATTGCACGTTGTGGTGGATGCAAGCAGCGGCACCGGCGGCTTTTATGCGGATTTCCTGGAAGATTTGGGCGCCTATGTGGACGGAAGTCTGAATCTTGTTCCCGACGGAAAATTCCCCGGACACAGCCCCAACCCCGAAAATCCGTCTGCATTGGAAGCGGTTGCGAAGGCCGTTGTGGAAAATGAAGCGGATTTGGGCGTGATATTCGATTCGGAC
>CAVHAH010000053.1:990-10871 GCA_963633785.1 bacterium | reverse complement strand
TGTGGGGCGATGTGGATTTCATGTTTGTGGATATGCCGCCGGGAACGGGCGATGTTCCGCTGACGGTGTTCCAGTCGCTGCCCGTGGACGGCATCATTATCGTAACCTCTCCGCAGGAGCTCGTGGGCATGATCGTTGAAAAGGCGGTCAATATGGCGAAGATGATGAATATTCCCGTGCTGGGCATTGTTGAAAACATGAGCTATTTCGTGTGCGACCAGTGCGGCAAGAAGCATTATCTGTTCGGACAGAGCCATGTGCGGGAAATCGCCGAGCACAATCAGATTCCGATTACCGCACAAATGCCCATGGATCCCGCATTGGCGGCCGCCTGCGATACGGGCATGATCGAAACCGCCGAATGCGAATCTCTGAATGATCTCGCAACCGCACTCACCGGACTGCTTTCTTCGGAGGGCACGGATGAAGTATGAAAAATCCTGCGGCGCAGTGGTGTTCCGCAAGGATGCTTACTGGAACGTTCTGCTGATTCGCCATGTGAAGGGTCGGCACGTTTCCTTCCCGAAGGGGCATGTCGAACCGGGTGAAACCGAGAGCCAAACCGCTGAGCGTGAGGTTTTTGAGGAAACCGGACTTCATGTTGCGGTTGATCGCCGCTTCCGTGCCGAGAATCGATACAATATCCGTTCGGACACGCAGAAGCTGGTTGTGATTTTTGCGGCAACGACCAATCAGGTCAAGCTCACGCCGCAGCCCGAGGAAATCGCAGAAGCCTTTTGGGTGCCGATTCATCGGGCAAACGAATTTCTGACCTATGAACGAGACCGCCGCATATTCCGTTCGGCATTTGCGCACGTGCTTGCTCAAAGAGAAAAAGAGGATAAAGCGTAGAAATATCCGCACGACCGAAAAGGCGTGCGGATGTTTTTCGTGAATAGCAAGGGTAACACCGCACAAATGAGGTGGTACGATGAATAGTGAATTTTGCGGTAGACGGAATTGCAAAAAGCGAAGGTTTACTGGAGGTAAATCGAGATTTTTGCAGCTTTCGGATACCGCAAAAGGCGCATTCAGCGTCGCCGCCGAATTGTGCGGGGTTGCCCAAGAGAATTGCCGTATATTGACGAAACGTTTGATTGCGGATATAATGTTGATAAATCGAAATTACGGGAGAAAGCAAACATGCTGAATCAGATTCAAAACATCGACTGGGCGATTCTTCATTGGATTCGGGACACGCTTCAATGCCCTGCGCTGGATTGGCTGCTGCCGAAAATCACGGTGCTGGGGAATGCGGGCATTCTCTGGATTGTCGTGGCGCTCCTTCTGGTAATCACGAAAAAATACCGCAAATCCGGAATCACGATTCTCCTTGCGATGCTGATGGGCGCAATCGTCGGCAATCTGTTTTTGAAAAACACGGTGGCACGCTCCCGCCCGTGCTGGCTGGAAGACGTTGCGCTGCTCATCAAAAATCCGTCGGACTATTCCTTCCCGTCGGGACATACGATGATGGCCGTGATTTCCGCCGCCATCCTTGCAAGAACCAACCGCAAATTCGCATTTGCGGCGATTCCGTTGGCGGTTGTGATTGCGTTTTCCAGATTGTATCTGTATGTACATTTTCCGTCCGATGTGTTCGTTGCCGCCATTCTCGGCCTCCTCATTGCGAGAACGGCAGAATGGATAATGGCAAAAATCCCGAAGCGCCGATAATTCATGCAAAACAAAAGGAGCCGTTCGCAGCGGCTCCTTTTGATATGTTCTCAGTCCAGTATGCGCAGTTCGACATCCAGCGTCAGGTGTTCGTATTTGTTCAGCAGAACGCCGTCGGCATCGTAATAGCGGTAGATTTCCAGCGTTAATGTATCGCCCGCTTCGCACGCATCGATTACTTCGGTCAAATCTGCGAATGTGTAGGTGCGGTTGCCGTTTGCGGAATAGATGATATCATAAACCTCAACGCCCGCTTTGGCGGCCGCTCCCTTGCGCTCGACTTCCGCCACCTGAAGACCCGCCGGCGCAATCGTTTTCATCGGTTCATCCGGACCGTCTACCGACACAATGGTAACGCCCAAACGGGGCCGCACCACAACGCCGGTTTCGATAATCTGATCAATCGCATCGCGAACATAGTCGATGGAAATGCAGAACCCCAGTCCTTCATACACCGCATCCGTCGACATCATGTATTTCAGCGTCGGAATGCCCACCAGTTCGCCCTTTGAATTCAGCAGCGCACCGCCCGAATTGCCGGTATTCAGCGCGGCATCGGTTTGAATGGTTTTCACACGGCGGGTGAAATTCTCCGCATTCGCATCGCGGTCGAGCCCCGAGACAATGCCCGCAGTGACCGTTCCGAACAGCGTATCTTCGCCCACGCCGGGATTTCCGATGGCAATCACCAATTCGCCGATTTGCAGTTCATCCGAGCTGCCCAGCGCAACGGGCTGTGCATCATTCGGCGCAGGTTCGTTGAATGACAGAATGGCGATGTCCACGCTGTCGTCATAGCCGACCAGTTCGGCATCCATCATCGTGCCATCCAGCCATTCAAGCGAATAAATCAGCCCGTCCGAAATCACATGGTAATTCGTTAAGATATAGCCGCCGTTTTCGGAGGAACGGATGTAAGTGCCGCTTCCGTAGCCGAGAACGTCTTCCGTGCCCACTCGGGTAATCGGATCCCACGTCTCTTCCGAAACCACAATCTGAACCACCGACGGGCGCACCGCCGCCGCAATTTCGGGAATCGGGTTGTCGGAAGAATAAACGGCTGAATAGGTCACCGTTTCGGCCGACGTTCCCGTGCCCAGTATCAATGCCATCACAACCAGGAGCAGGCGGAAGAGAGTCGTGTGTTTCATGATTTTTCCTCGCTTTATTATTGATGCTTCTATTATAGCGCATTGTGCGGCATTTGTCACCTGCAATTATGATGCGCTCGGCAAAGCGGCCTGTTCGTGTTCGGGCGGATTCGCCGCATTCAGCGCAAAGGTGAAGCAGGTTTCCTCCTGCGTGGATGTCACGGTGATTTCCGAATTGTGTTCCCGCAGAATCAGTTGGCAGATGCTCAGCCCCAGTCCCGTTCCGCCGCCGGAGGTATGCGCCTTGTCCGCCTTGTAGAAGCGTTCAAACAGGTGCGGCAGGTCGTCCGGGGAAATCATCGGGCCGTTGTTTTTCACCGAAAGCCGAATCTCGTGGCCCACGCGGGTGCTTTGAATCGTCAGCGTTCCGCCCTCCGGCAGGAATTTAAGCGCATTGTCCACCAGGTTGGTAATCACCTGGCTTATGCGATTCGCATCGCCCATTACATAGCAGGGGTCCTCAAGCAAATCCAGCTGAATCTGAATGTTCTTTTCCTCGATTCTCGGCTCGAAGTTTATCAGCACACGGCGATTCAGTTCGTTGAAATCAAACGCCGCAATCTGCATCGGGAATTTTCCGGATTCAATGCGCGACATATCCAGCAAATCCCGAACGAGATCCGTTAATCGATTCGTTTCCGCCAGCACCACATTCAGATATTGCGTTCGATCTTCGGGGTCAATCGTTCCGTCGAGAATCGCCTCGACATAGCCTCGAATACAGGTCAGCGGCGAACGCAATTCATGCGAAACCGCCGCAACAAAGCTCCGCCTCGACATCTCCAGCTGCGTCAGTTCGCTCGCCATTCGGTTGATGGAATTGCCCAGCATTTCCAAATCTCCGCCGCAATGCAGTTCCACACGGCGTGAAAGATCGCCCTTCGAGAATTCACGAACGGCGCTGTCAAGCTCCTTGAGCGGCTTAATCTGGCTGTTGGTTATGAATACCGAAACCAGTGCGCCCAGCGTCAGCGCCGCAATGCCCGCCGCCAGTATCTGCGGCAGAAGCTCGTTCGGGCTTACGCGAAGCTGATCCGTTGCGATATGCAGAAGCACTGCGCCGACCACCGTTCCGTTGGTATACCGCCACGGCACGCCGATGGTCACCATCTGCGCCCCCAATTCGGGGAACAAATCGTTCGCGCGAATTTCTTCGCCCTGCTGAATGCGCTGAAGCTGTTTGTTCACGCTGTCCGAAGCAACGCTTTCGGAGGTGTTCCACGAGCTGTCGAGCATCTGAATGATTCCCGAATTGTAGCTTACAATCCAAATGTCCGCATTGTAGGTGCTTTGAATATCCTCGATTTTGCGCAGGATGATGTAGCTCATGGTCGCATTGTCGCGAACGGAGGAAAGCTGGTTCAGGTTCGTCAGATACTCCGCAATCTCGCGCGCCTGCAAAAGCACTTCGTTTTCATAGGCCGTCTGACGGGCCTGCTGCTGGGAAGCGGTTATGATGCCCGTGAACAGCAGAACGGTAATCAGAAGCGAAACCAGAATCGCTCCGAATACACGCCAGAATAAACCGCCCCGCATGGTTTATTTCACCTCGAATTTATAGCCGACGCCCCACACGGTTTTGATTTCCCAGCCGAATTCAAGGCTGTCGGTCAATTTTTCGCGAAGGCGCTTCACATGCACGTCCACCGTGCGTGAATCGACATAGTATTCATAGCCCCACACCTGCTCGAGCAGCTGTTCACGGGTGAATACCGTGCGCGGATGATTCGCCAGGAAGAAGAGCAGTTCCAATTCCTTCGGGGGCATTTCCAGCTGCCTGTTGCGGTAAATCACCTTGTATTGGCTCAGGCTGATGGACAATCCCGGATAGGAAAGCTCCTTTGCATCCGGCTCCACGGGCTGAAAGCGGCGCAATACCGCCTTCACGCGCGCCAAAAGCTCCTTGGGTTCAAACGGCTTTGCGACATAGTCGTCCGCCCCCAATTCCAGCCCCAGCACCTTGTCGAACGTTTCGTCTTTGGCGGTCAGCATGATAATCGGCACGTTCGACGTTTTGCGAACCTCTCGAAGCACGCCCCAGCCGTCAACGCCCGGCAGCATCAAATCCAAGAGAATCAGATTCGGCGCTTCGGATTTGAATTTCTCCAAAGCCGTATCGCCCCGATCTGCGAGAACCACATCGTAGCCCTCTTTCTTCAAATACAAATTCACCAGCTGACGAATGTTCGGATCATCGTCTACAAGCAAAATTTTCATTTTCATTATTCATCCCTCCGATGCATACAGTAGCATAAAAGCATGAACACGGTATGAACAGAACATGATTATTCCCTGAATCATTCGCAAAGCGTAACCACGGTAACGCCGTCTTCGCCCTCTCCGTAGCGCCCCAGGCGGAACGATTTCACGCAGGAAAGCGCCTTGAGATGGCGGTGAATGCCCGCACGCAGAATGCCCGTTCCCTTGCCGTGAATGATGTTCACTTCCCGCAATCGGTTCATCACCGCACCGTCCAAGAACATATCCACCGCCTGCAGCGCCTCTTCCAGCGACATGCCGCGCACATCGCATTCACGTTCCACCGCTCTCGCTCCGATTGAGAAATGTGCCGTGCTCTTCGGCTTTTTCTCCTTCGGCGCTTTCGCACGGCGCATGCGCTTGATATTCGCCTTCAGCTTCATCGCACCCGCCTGAACGCTGCATTCGCCCCGATTGTCGGGGGCGGTAATCACGGTGGCGATGGTATTCAAATCCAGCAGCAGAACCGTGTCGCCCGGTTTCAAATCCTTCGGAATCTCGTCTGCGCTCGGATCGGCCACGGCGATTTTCTCGGTGGTGTTGTCGATGGCGTTTTGCAGTTTCGCGCGCATTTCGTGCAGCTCGTGCTCCTTGAGGTCGCCGTTTCGATGCTTTTTCAATTCGGAAATCAGCGCTTCGGATTCACGCTGTGCCTTCTTGAGCACCTGACGGGCCTCGTCTTTCGCCTTGCGCATTTCGCTTTCACGCTTGCGCTCCAGTTCCTTTTGCAGTTTCTCGGCTTCGTCCCGCAGTTTCTGCGTTTCCAAATGCGCCTGTTCGGCGAGCGCACGTTCCTTCTCGGCGATTTGGCGATGGTATTCGGCATTCGCAATCACGTCTTCAAACCGCACCTGATCGTGCGTCAGGCGCCGATTCGCATCGTCAATCAGATTTTCGGGCAGACCGAGCTTTCTGGAAATCTCGAATGCGTTTGATTTGCCGGGCACGCCGATGGACAGCCGATAGGTCGGGCGCAGGGTTTCCACGTTGAATTCCACCGATGCGTTTTCCACCCCCGCAGTGCTCAGCGCATACGCCTTCAATTCGCTGTAATGGGTGGTCGCCAGGGTATCGATATGGCGCTTGAGCAGTGAATCGAGAATCGACATCGCCAGCGCCGCGCCCTCGGTCGGGTCCGTGCCCGCCCCCAATTCATCGAACAGAACCAGCGAATGCGGCGTAACGCAATCCAGAATCCGAACGATGTTCGTCATGTGCGAGGAGAAGGTGGAAAGCGATTGCTCAATCGATTGCTCATCGCCGATATCGGCAAACACTTCATCGAAGATGGCCAGTTCCGAACCGTAGGCCGCGGGAATCTGCATGCCCGATTGCGCCATCAGGCACAAAAGCCCAACGGTTTTCAGCGTAACGGTCTTTCCGCCCGTGTTCGGACCCGTAATGACCAGTGTTGTGAAATCCTCGCCCATCCAAATGGTGGAGGGAACAACCTTTGTCGGATCAATCAACGGATGCCGCGCCTGAATCAGGTGAATTTTGCCGTTTTCATTCAGCTTCGGCATAACGGCGTGCATGCTTCTGCCAAGCGCCGCACGCGCGAAAATCATATCCACCTGCGCAAGAATTTTCAGATTGTTGGCATACAAATCGGCATCGGGAGCGATTTTCGCAGAAAACTCGGCGAGAATGCGCTCGATTTCACGATGCTCCTTGAGCGTCCACTGCTTTAATTCGTTGCCCGCTTCCACAACGGCAATCGGTTCGATGAACAAAGTCGACCCCGAACCCGATTGATCGTGCACAATGCCCGGCACGTTCCCTCGGCATTCCGCCTTCACGGGAACCACATAGCGGTCGTTGCGCATGGTGATAATCGCATCCATCAGGTATTTCTGCATGGTGGACGAGCGGATAATGGCATTCAGCTTTTCACGCACACGATCGTTCAAAACCCGCATCTGCCGCCGAATTTCATACAATTCGGGGCTGGCGTGGTCGCTGATTTCGTCCTCCGAGAGGATGGCGTTGAAGATTTCCTCTTCGAGATTGCGGTTGGTGGACAAACGGGAACCCAGCTCCGTTAAAACGGGCGTGTCTTCCCGATTGGTCACCAGCGCACTGCGCACCACACGGGAAGCCTTCAAAACGTCCGCAATCGCCAGCAATGCCTTCTGCGAAAGGGTAGAACCGACATGGGCGAGCTTCAGATAATCCCGCACATCGGTGAACCACGCCATCGGATTGGAACCGTTGTAGGCCAGAACCGTGCTCGCCTCTTCGGTTTCCTGCTGCATACGGCGAACCGCATCGGCATCGCTCGAGGGCAGCAGCATTCGGCAGCATTCACGCCCCGGATCGGTGATTGCCAATGCCGCCATCATTTCGCGAATCTTGGGAAATTCAAGAACGCGCAGATTTCGTTCATTCATATTCTATATCTCCGTTTATTCCACACCGCGGAAGAAGTGGCCCGTGGTTGCGGCAAGCGTTTCGTATTTTGCCCATGCGGAATCGGTTTTGAAATCAACGCCGTTTCCCGCCAGGGTATACAGGCGAATCAAATCCTCTGCTTCGTCTGCATTTTCCGTGATGATGCGCCATGCATCCGCTTTCGGCAGGCGGTTCGCGCGCTTGAGCAGCATCAGCGGAACGGAATTCATGATGCGCACGATACAGCCCTCGTCGGTCGCCAAACGCCGAAGCGTGAATCCCGCTCCCGTTCGGTCAATCAGCGTTCGCCCCGTAACGGGATCGTCGGCGGTATCGCAGCGTCGGCATAGCGCATGCTTGCCTTCGCAGGAATGCGTGGTTCGATACGGACAGTGGCGCAGCTGCATCAGGGGCAGAAAGCCGTGCACAATCAATTCACGTTCGCCATCGAGCAGGGAAATCTGTGCGGCGGTCAATTCAACGGAAGGCGTGATTCGTTCAACACCCCATTCACGCAGCTGCAAAAAGGCATCCGCATTCGCCGCATTCAGCGAAAAATCCGCCCGAAGCGTTGTGTTCCACGAAAAGTCGAACTGGGCGATATTGCTCAGATACACGCCCTCGATGCGCTCGGCGTGCGCATTCGCCCAGGCATTCAGCCCTTCGAGCGATTTTTCTCCCAATACCATCGGAACGGCCAGGAAGAAGCGATTCGGCAAATCGTTCAGCGCGGCATTCAGCGCATCCGCACGAACATCCTCCGGCGCAAAAACGGCGTGCGCATTCATCCGAACGGCCTTCGCAAGCACCTGCGCATTTGCGCTTTGAACCATGATTTCGGGCGCTTTCGGGAATTCGTGCGCCTGAATTTGCGAATGTTGAACGGCTTGAATGCGATACGGTTTCGCCCGTCGAAGCGCCTCCAGCTTTTCGAGCGCCTCACGGCGAATCGCATTCAATGCGGAAATCGCAACGAACGCATCCTCATCCGCCTGAATGTCGATATTCCGAAACCGAAACGCCGTTGCGCCCGTTTTCTCCAGCTGTGTGCGTATGCGATTCACGTCCGTTCCATGCGTTTTCGCGCGTTCAACGCTGTCGCCGACGGCCTCTGCGGTGTTTCCCGCATCATCCCATACGCATAGAGACAGCGGTTCGCCCACCCGAAGCGTCAGCGCCGCATGAATCGATTCAAAGCGATGCTCCTGTGCGCAATATTCCCGTGCCTGCGCCATCTGTCTTTCGCTGACCAAACGAATCAGCGAATCGCCCTTTTTGGCAGACGCACAGGAAATGTTTTCGCCCGCATCGCCGCCCGACAGCTTTATCGCCCGATCGGCCGACAGGGATTCCATGCAATCGCTTTTGCGGCCGCCCGATTTCGCACCGGCACGAAGCACCAGCGCATCCGACGCATCAACGGGCGCATTCAGCAGAATCTTTCCGTTTTGAATGCACTTTCCGACGGACACGCCCAAATGGTTCGGACGCGCGGCGTAAATCAATTTCGTATCGCTCACGCCGGGCAAATAGCCTTCGGTGAATCCGCCTCGATTGAACATCTGCTTGAGGTCGGCAATCACATCTTCCGCCTGAAGCGTGTGATCCATCACCGCCCGATACGCGCGCACCACCGTGCAAACGTATTCGGGGCGTTTCAGCCGCCCTTCGATTTTGAAGCTGGAAACGCCCGCCTCTTCAAGCTCGCCGAGCAGGCGAATCGCACACAAATCACGGGTCGAGAGCAGATAGCCCTCGCATCCGTCCAGCCGATACGGCAAACGGCACGGCTGAGCGCATCGCCCCCGATTGCCGCTGCGTCCGCCGATCATGCTCGAAAACAGGCATTGTCCCGAACAGGCCACGCACAAAGCGCCGTGCACGAACACTTCCGTTTCAATGCCGAGATTCGCACATTCACGAATCTCCTCTAACGACATTTCACGAGCCAGCACCGCACGGGCAAAGCCCTGCCGTGCCAGAAACCGCACCGCCGCAGGGTTGTGCAGCGCCATCTGCGTGCTTGCGTGCAGCGGCATTTCGGGAACGATTTCACGCACCAGCTTCGCCACGCCGAAATCCTGAACCAAAACGGCATCCGCACCGGCCTGCGCAATCTCTTCAATGGATTGAATCAGCGCACTCCGTTCATCTTCACGAACGAGCGTATTCAGCGTTACGTGCACCCGTACATTGCGCGCGTGCGCATAATTCACCGCATCCGCCAGCGATTGCCCGCCGAAATTGTCGGCGCTTTGGCGCGCGTTGAATCGGCCTGCGCCCAGATAAACCGCATCCGCACCGCTTTGAATTGCGGCCACCAGTGCGTCCCGACCGCCTGCGGGGGCGAGCAATTCAGGTCTGCTCATTTTCCGAAGACTCCTCCTTCGGATCGCTCAAAAG
>CAVHAH010000053.1:0-980 GCA_963633785.1 bacterium | reverse complement strand
GCTCAAAAGCGATCGCAAATGCGTGTTCTGTGCACGAAGGCGGGTGATTTCATCTTCCGCGCGCACCAGCTGATCCGTGGCATTCACGGCGGCCAGCACCGCCAACTGTGCGGGCGGCAGATGCGTGGTGATTGCCAGTTCGTTCATGCTGCGGTCCACAATCTGCGCAACACGGCGCACGCTTTCTTCGGAATCAAAGCCGGAGATATTGTAATCCTTCCCGGCAATCCGAACGGTCGTGACATTCTTTTTCATCATATCTTCCTTTGATTATCTCTCAAAGCCGACGGCGGACAAAAACTTTTTCGCAATATACATACATCCGACCTGATTCGGATGAATGCGATCCCATGCGATATTCATCGGATGCATATATTGAAACAGCTCGTCCCATGCCGATTGCAAGTCCACAAACACCAAATGATATTTCTCCGCCAGTTCCTTCACAATCGCACCGTATTCGTCCATGCGGATGCGCATCGGATCGCTCTTGTTCGGCTCCATGAAATACGGCGTCATCAGAATCATGCCCTTCACATTCGGCAATGTTCTTTGAATCAGGCGTTCGTAACACGCGCGGAAATCCTCTGCGGACACATGATTTTCGCTGATGAACGGCGTATCAAACCAGCGCCACACATCGTTGATGCCGATTAAAACGCTCACCCAATCGGGATGCTGCTCCATCACGTCCGTTTCCCAGCGCATTTCAAGATCACGGCACTGATTGCCGTCGATGCCCAAATTAACCACACGCAGCTGCAATTCGGGATACATACACCCCAGCAATGCGCCGACATTTGCCACATAGCTCGTTCCCCATGCGTTATTCAGCCCTTCACCCACGGGGCGGCTGCGCTTGTAATCGGAAATGGAATCGCCGATAAACAAAATCTTGTCGTTCTTTTCGAAAATCATGTTGCGCTACTCCTTTTTTCAAAAAGCGCCCCAGAGTTTTTCTGAGGCGCGGAATTTATCCG
>CAVHAH010000052.1:0-11016 GCA_963633785.1 bacterium | reverse complement strand
CCTTGATCGTGGGATCCTCTTCCATCAAACGTGCCAAACCGGAGAAGATCTTGTCTTCTTCGCCCGCCTTCTTGGCGTATACGGCCTTGGAGATGCAGGGAGCCGGGAAATCAAGCGCATCGAAAACAACGGGATTTGCGGCATCGCACAGGGTGTTGCCGGTTGCAACCGTCTGAAGCTTGGCCAGAGCGCACAGGTCGCCTGCGCAAACGCGCGTGGTGGTGGACTGCTTCTTGCCCTTCAGAATGTAGAGCGTGCCGGGCTTTTCGGATTTTTCGACATTCGCATTGTACAGCGTCATGTCGGGCGTCAATGCGCCGGAGATAACCTTCATCAAAGACAGCTTGCCGACGAACGGGTCAGCCATCGTCTTGAATACGCGTGCGGAGAAGGGCTGGTCGTCTGCGCAGATGCGCTCAACGGGTTCGCCGTTCTTCGGGTTGGTGCCCGTGAGCACGCAGCCTGCCGGAGAGGGCAGCAAATCAATGATATTGTCAAGAAGCTTTGCAATGCCCACACGGGTAATGCCGGAGCAGCAAACAACGGGAACAACCGTACCGTCGGTGATACCCTTGCGCAGACCGTGCATCATTTCTTCGTTGGTGAGCTCGCCTTCTTCGAAGAACTTCTCCATCAGCTCGTCTTCGGCGCCTGCCGCAGCTTCCATAATGGCTTCGCGTGCGGATTCAACCTCATCGGCAACGGATGCGGGAATGTCAACGGCCTTCAGGGTCTTGCCCTCGCCGATGAATGCCTTGTTTTCAAGCACGCAAGCAACGCCCGTGAACTTGCCGCCTTCCATAATCGGAACCTGAATCGGAGCGATGTGGCTGCCGTACTTGGCGGTGATGGTGCCCAGCGCCTTTTCGAAGTTGGCATTTTCGCGATCCATCTGATTGATCACGATCATGCGGGAGGTATGGGTCTTGTCGCACAGCGCCCATGCCTTCTCGGCACCGACGGACAAACCGGAAACGGCGCCCACGGTAATCAGCGCAGCTTCGGAAACGGCCATAGGACCGACCTGCTCGCCCGCAAAATCAAAATAACCGGGGATATCGATCAGGTTGATCTTCGTCTCCTTCCACTCCAGCGGAGCCATCGCAGCGGAAATAGAAATTTGTCTGCGAGTTTCTTCCGCATCATAGTCTGTGGTGGTAGAGCCGTCTTCCACGCGACCCTGGCGATCGATTGCGCCGGCGGTGAAGAGGAGCGCTTCCACAAGAGTGGTTTTACCTTCGCTGCCATGACCGACAACGGAAAGATTGCGGATATTCTTAGCCTGATAGTCTTTCATAAATGAATTCCCCCTGTATAGATTCGTCTCCTGCTTACGGAGCAGGAATGGCAAGGGCGTCTTGCGGTCACGCAATCCCACCTGATATGCCATAGTACCTATATTTTAACAGAAAAATCTCGATTTGAAAAGTACCTTTGGAAGGTTTTTTTTGTTTTTGCGCGGAAATATTTAAGAAATTTGTGAATTTTTTTATCGGAGGACGGGAAAATGATGAGAAAACTGCTGATTGTGTTTACGGCGGCGCTGATTTTAAGCGCGTCCTGTGCGCAGGCATACGAAACGCGCGAAGACCTGCGCAAGGCCTATAATGCGATTTCGGCAGTGGTCGGCGATTCGCTGTATATTCAAGAAGCATCCGTTTCCGATGAATATTCCGTCTCGGTTCTAACGGACACGGCAAAACGCAATGCGCTGGATACGGTTAATTTTTTAAGAGCGGTAGCGAATCTGAATCCTGTTTCGGAAAACGAATTGTATGATTTGCGCTGTGCGCATGCGGCGGTATTGCTGGCGGCAAACGATTATGTGGATCATGATCCGCCCAAGCCCGACGCAATGCCCGATGAATTTTATGAAACCGCCCATTCGGGAACATCCCAAAGCAATCTCGTGGGTCTGAATTGGATGCGTCCTACCATTCTCACGGAAGAAAATTCGGGCATGACGTTTACTTTTGATTGCCGCAATGAAAACGGAGACGGCTATTGCCGCATGAGCGAAGAGAATTTCGGCGCAGGCGTATGCATCATCTTCCGACCGGATTTCGGCGGCACCGATTTCACCGATTACTGTCAGAATCAGCGCTGGACGGTGCGCATCACGGGATTGTGCGGAGAAAAGGATGTGCTTGAATATACCGTGAAAATGGAATCGCTGTATGTTCAGGAGGTTTCCAACGTTGAATTGTCCGTGAACGAATTGCAGATGCGAAAAGGCGAAACGGCGGTTCTTTATGCGAATGTGATTCCCGAATATGCCGACGATTTAACCGTTTCCTGGTCGAGCGGCGATGAAAACATCGCATCGGTGGATGCAAACGGAAAGGTGACGGCGCTGAGCGAAGGCGAATGTTCGATTACCGCACGAACGGCGAACGGACGTGAAGACCTCTGCCGAATCACGATTACGGAATAACGAAAAACGCCCGACAAACCGAATGTCGGGCGGAATCTCTCTATATGCTGTTTTCTTCAACCTTCTTTATGGTCTGCATCTCTCGGCGTTTCCCACTATTTTCCGAATCGGGAAATGTCGATTGACTCTCGACTGTGCATCCGGGACTAACGCATTTTGCGGGAGATGCAGACAAAGTTCTGACCGTTTGATTCGAGACAGTACAATGGAATCGCCTCCCTCATTCATATTCGGTGTGCTTCCTTATTCGGTGCGACCTCTGATCCGATTCGCGAATACTTCTTCTTTTTGTCGCTTATGTCGGAAGCACCTTCCTTGATTTCATCTAGATTATAACACACAAAGTTAAATCTGTCAACTGCTTTTTACAAAAAATGTGAATAAAACAGAATGCGCCGTCTTCGGCGCTCGAATGGAAATTCATGAACGGAAATAAGGAAAAACAGGTTGACATCCGAAGGATTTTGCCGGATAATAAAGGTAATCACCATTCAAAAAGGAAGTGTTCTTTTTATGGCCAACGCCACTCTTTCCATTTACGCTCTGGTTGATTTTGCGATTCGTAAGAATTTGGTTGAGGAAATCGACCGTTCATACGCAATCAATCGTCTGCTTGAAATTATGCACATGGATGCGCCCGAAGCGGTGGAATACACCGCCGAGCCCGTTCCCGAAACCGCAACGAAATATCTTACCGATTTGCTTGATTGTGCGGTGGAGAGCGGAATTCTGGAGGATTCAAACGAGAATCGCGATTTGTTCTCCGCAAAGCTGATGGGCGCACTGACGCCTTCTCCCGCCGAAACGCGCGCCCGTTTCTTCTCGAAAATGAAGCAGAACGATCCTGCGGCCGCAATGCTGGATTTCTACCAAACCTGCCGCGATACCGATTATATCCGCGTGGATCGCATTGCGAAAAACGCACGCTTCTTTGAGGAAACGCCTGCGGGCAGATTGGAAATCACCATCAATCTTTCCAAACCCGAAAAAGATCCCCGCGACATTGCCGCCGCACGAAACGCCAAACAAACGGGCTATCCGAAGTGCATGCTCTGCCGTGAAAATCCCGGTTATGCGGGACGTATCGGCTTCCCGGCACGTCAGAATCACCGCGTGATTCCGCTGACGCTCGGCGGCAAACAGTGGTTCTTGCAGTATTCTCCGTATCTGTATTACAATGAGCATTGCATCGTATTCAACGGCGAGCATGTGCCGATGCGCATCAGCCGTGAAACGTTCGTGCGCCAGTGCGATTTTGTGGATATGTTCCCGACGTATATGCTCGGCTCGAACGCCGATTTGCCGATTGTCGGCGGCTCCATTCTTTCTCATGACCATTTCCAGGGCGGTCATTATGATTTCCCGATGGATTTCTCGCCCGTTCGCATTCAGCTCAATGCGCCGACGGAGGGCGTGAATGCCTATGTGGCAGACTGGCCGATGTCTTGCATCGTTCTGGAAAGCAAGGACCGTGAAAAGATTATCGAGCTGTCGGATTCGATTTTGAATGCATGGCGCGAATATTCGGATCCTGCGTGCGATATCTACGCATACACCGATCAGACGCCGCACAACACCGTTACGCCGATTCTGCGCCGCGTAGGCGATCACTACAAAATGCAGCTGGTTTTGCGCAATAACCGCACGAGCGATGAACATCCGTTGGGCATTTTCCATCCGCACGCCGATTTGCACCATATCAAGAAGGAGAACATCGGCCTGATTGAGGTGATGGGTCTGTTCATTCTGCCCGGACGCCTGCTGAGCGAATTGAAGGCGCTGGAGAATTACCTGACCGGCGAAACGCCGATAGACAGTGTTCCCGAGGAAGATTCTCCGCTGTATAAGCACTACGGCTGGGTATGCGCAATCGCTCGGGAAACGGGCACGCACCTGAATCATCGGGAAGCGGAAGCGGCCATTCACAAAGCACTCGGCGAAAAATGCGCGCGTGTTCTGGCGGATGCGGGCGTATACAAAAACACCGAAGAAGGCAATCGAGGCGTTCTGCGCTTTATGGAAAGCGTCGGATTCAAAGCATAACTATTGAACAAAAAACAGGCTGTGAAAAGCGCAACAACTTTTCACAGCCTGTTTTCGTTTCTTAATCTGCAAACATCACCGTATCGCGCATTTGCTTCATCATGCTGCTCATGCGGTCGAAATCCTCGTAAGAGGCGCAGAAATGAAAAATCATGATGTAGTGCTTCGAGCCGTTATCGATGCCGCAGGCAATCATATAGCCTTTGATTTCGGTATCGCCCGAATAGCCCAGATAATACGTTTCATAAGCCGGTTGCCCCATGAAATAGGAATCCGTGCTTTGATCGATGAATTCAAAGGTGTCCGAATCGTACAAATCGGAAATTTTATCCGCAAAGGATTCGAATTCGGAAAGCACTTTCGAACTCTTCGGCGTGTGCGCCACGGATTTGGCGGCCACGGCGACACGCGCGGGGAAGGCATCGCCGTCGATAACTTCCCGATAGCAGATTGTGGATTTGCCGGGAAGATTCACCCAGCCCTCGGGATAAGCGAATATAAAGCCCATTGAGCGATCCGATATCGGAATCAGCGAATAGGAATACGGCGCTACGGTCGGTTCGGGTGTGTCCGTCGGCTCGGGCACTTCGGAACTGCTTTCCGTTTCCTGAGGCTCGGGCGTTTCGGAACTGCTTTCCGTTTCCTGAGGCTCGGGCGTATTCGGTGCGGCGGTTACATCCACGGGCAACACATTTGAAGCCGCTGATTCTGTTTCGGATGCGACAGAACCGGCTTGCGAAGCGGTTGATTCGTCTTCGGCGGTTGTTGAACCGACTTCCGAAGCAATCACGCCCGGCGTGAGCGTTGTATCCGGCGCAAAGTTTCCGCTTTGTTCGGCGGTATCCTGTGTAGATGTGGATGTGGAACGGCAACCGCACAGAAGGCAAATCAAAATCAACCCCGTTGCGATCAGCCTGTTGTTCTTGCTCAATGAAATCCCTCCGATGGTGAATCGATTATTTCGTGTCTCCGTGTTTTGCAATCTGCTCGTTGAGCAGATCGATATCGCCGCAGCCGTGGCTGATCATCAAATCGCCCGCATGCCAGTTTGCACGCAGATAGGCTTCGGCATCGTCGAATGTGGGCGTGAGAACGGCGTCGATGCCCCGCTTGCGCAGCGGTTCAATCAGCATTTGCGAGGAAATATCGCCGGGATCGGTTTCACGCGCGGCACAGATATCGGTAATCAGCACCTTGTCGGCCCGATCGAACGTTTCCAGGAATTCATTAAACAGCGTTTTCGTGCGCGAATAGGTGTGCGGCTGCCAGACAGACCAAAGGGTTTTGTGCTCCTGCATGGAAGCAATCAGCAACGCGTTTTTGATTTCCGCCGGATTGTGGCCGTAATCGGTGTAACAGCGAACGCCGTCGGTCACGCCCGTCAACTCAAAACGGCGATGTGCACCGACAAAGTTTCGCAGTGCATCGCGAACCTTGTCCATATTCAGCCCGCGAATGGAAGCCACGCCGATGACCGCCAAAGCATCGAGCATATTCGCCTTGCTGGCCACGCCCATTTGAAATTCACCCAGCGATTCGCCTTTAAGAACGGCGGTAAAGTGTGCAAAGCCGTGCGCATCGTATTGAACGTTTTGCGCCTGCAAATCGCAATTTTCGCCCAAACCGTAGGTCAGGCATCGGCAACCGGCATTCAGACCGACACGCCGTGCACGTTCGTCATCGCCCCAAACCACGCACCAGCCGTCTTTGGGCACCAGCGCGGCATATTCCGCAAATGTTGCCTCGATGTGATCCAAATCACGGAAATAATCCAAATGATCCGCATCGATATTCAGAATAACGGCAATCGTGGGATGAAAATGCAGGAAGCTGGAATGGAATTCGCACGCTTCGACAATGAAATCATCGCCCGAACCGCGCCGTGTCGAACCGCCGATGAAATCCAGCTCACCGCCGATATGAATCGTGGGGTCCATGCCGCAAACCATGAATACCTGTGCGAGCATCGATGTGGTGGTGGTTTTTCCGTGCGTGCCGGAAACGCCGATTGCATATTGCGAATGCTCCATCAGCTGACCGATTAAATCGCAGCGCTCGATTTCGGGAATGCCCAGGAGCCTGCCTTCCGAACGTTCGGGATTGCTCTCGCTGATGGCGGCGCTGAATACAATCACATCCGCACCGTGAACATTTTCGGCTTTTTGACCGATAAACACCCGAATTCCTTTATTTTCCAGCGCATCCGTTTTGTGCGAACGCGTGCGATCCGAGCCGGAGACAATCCACCCCTCCTGATGGAGCAGCAATGCCAGACCCGACATGGAACTTCCGCCGATGCCGATAAAATGCACGCGCTTTGCGCGGTAATCGAAAATACTCGCCGTCATATTCGGACGCCTCCCGAGAAACCATATTATTCGATATTATACTTGAAAATGCCGATTTTCGCAAGCACATCCGAATGAATCTCATGAACGAAAGGTTAAATATTTCAAATGAAACGAAAATTTGTGGAAATCAGTGGATAAAGCTAACATTTCCGAATTATAATAGCGATAATCAACAAAATATTCGCCCGAGGAGGAACAACGATGGATAAGATTAAGCGCAACGAGCGACTCGGCGCTATGACGCACATTCTGACGAATACGCCCAATCGTATTCACACTTTGGGTGAATTCTGCGATCTGTTCGGCGCGGCGAAGTCCACCATCAGCGAGGATATTGATTTAATCAGCGAATCGTTTGAGCGCTTCGGATTGGGAAAAATCGAAACGGTGTCCGGTGCCGCAGGCGGTGTTCGCTACCGTGCGATTCCGAGCCGTGAACGCATTCAGGCAATTTTGAATCGCCTGTCACAGCGCCTGAGTGAGCCGGGAAGAATGCTTCCGGGCGGATTCCTGTACACCTCCGATGTGAGTGCGGAATCCGAAACGGCGCAGGCGATGGGCGAAATTCTCGCCAGCCAGTATTATGATCGCCAGCCCCATTTCGTGTTGACCATGGAAACGAAGGGCATTCCGATTGCTCTGATGACGGCGCGGATGCTGGATGTTCCGCTGGTGATTGCCCGCCGTGATTCCCGCGCGTATGAAGGCTCTGCGGTGAAAATCAACTATATTGCGGGCGGCGGAAACGAACGCATCGAAACCATGGCGCTCGCACGCCGTGCGGTTGAACCCGGTCAGCGCGCGCTGATTATCGACGATTTCATGAAGGGCGGCGGAACGCTTCAGGGCATGGTCGATATGATGAAGGAATTCCAGGCAGAGGTTGTCGGTGTCGGCGTGATGATTGCCACGGCCCAGCCTGTGGCGAAGCGTGTTGAAGGCGCAAAGGCATTGCTGGTGCTCGAAGGCTTCGATCAGGAAACCGGCTGTGCAATCGTGAAACCGTCAAAGGCCTATTTATAATGGCGATGCATATTGCATCGCCTGATTTTTGGAGGATATGAATGGAATTGGAGAATTTTTTGCGCACAGCGGGGCGCATTCCCGGCGTTTCGGGCAATGAAGCGGAAATCGGGAAATGGCTTGCAGATGCGTTTCGCCCGTATGCCGATTCGGTTTATGTGGATAAAATGCAGAATGTGATTGCGAAGAAGGGCAACAGCGGTCCGAAAGTGCTCATCGCCGCCCATCAGGATGAAATCGGCCTGGTGGTCACGGGAATCGATGATGACGGTGCGGTGCGCTTCTTCAAAAACGGCGGCGTGGATCCGAGAATCCTGCCCGGACTGGAAGTGAAAATTCAAACCCGCAGCGGTGCGCTCTACGGCGTGGTCGGCGCAAAAGCGCCGCACCTGCTTTCGAAGGCGGAGGCAAACAAGGCGGTAACGTTTGAAGGCTTGTTTATCGATGTCGGTTTTTCGGCAGAAGAAGTGAAAAACCGTGTGCGCATTGGCGATCCGATTGTGATGCTCGCAGAATTACAAACGTTGGCGAACGGCCGATTGGCGGGCAAAACCATGGACGACCGCGCATCCGTTGCGGCCATGCTTCAAACGGCGGAAATCCTCTCGCACAGAAATGTGAATATGCAGGTGTATTTTGTATGCACGGCGCAGGAGGAAGTCGGTTCTTACGGCGCATGGGCGGCGGCGAACGGCATTGATCCGGATTGGGCGATTGCTATCGACGTAACGCACGGCGAAGGCCCCGGAACGGGCGCATTCGAAGCGTTTTCGCTGGATAAACTGACCATTGAACGCGGACCGTACATTCATAAGAATCTCGGAAAGAAAACCGAAGCGGTTGCCCGAAAATGCCGCATTCCGTTTACGCCCTCCGTCAGTGCGGGACACACATGGACGGATGCGGACAATATTCTCTATGCGCGCGGCGGCATTCCCACAACGCTTCTGTCGATTCCGCTGCGGTATATGCATACCACCGTTGAAACGCTCGATACGGCAGTGATTTGCGATGCGGGACGGCTGATGGCGGAACTGATTGCCGAAATGGCGCAGGATTGGGAGGAATTTGCATGGTGCTGAAGGAATTGTGCCAACTGCACGGCGTAAGCGGCTGTGAAAAAGATGTGCGTGAATATATTCTCAATCATGTGAAAACCTTTGCCACAGAGGTGAAAACGGATCGTGCAGGCAATGTAATCGCATTCAAGCGCGGCACGGGCGAAAACCGCAAGCATATCGCAATTGTTGCGCATATGGATGAGGTGGGCATGATTGTTCTGGGGGCGTTGGACAACGGCTTGCTCCGTTATGCGCCCGTGGGCGGCATTGATCCGCGCGTGGTGATTTCCAAGCCCGTTCGAATCGGCGAAAAGCTGATTCCCGGCGTAATCGGTGCGAAAGCGATTCACCTGCAAACGCAGGATGAAAGGCGGCACGTTCTGTCGCACGATGAATTGACCATCGATATCGGCGCAAAGGATAAAGCCGATGCGGAAAGCATGGTCGAACCCGGAGATATCATTTCGTTTGAAAGCGGCTGGGTGGAATTCGGCGACGGACTGGTGAAATCACGTGCGCTGGACGACCGCATCGGTTGTGCGGTGGCCATGAGCCTGCTGGAGGGAGAATATCCCTGCGATGTCACGGCGGTATTCACCGTGAATGAAGAGGTCGGTCTGATTGGCGGATGCACGGCCGCTTATAATGTGGAAAGCGATGCGGCGCTGATTCTGGAAGCCACGGCCGCAAACGATTTGGGCTGCGAGGACGAAGAAAAGCAGGTATGCAATCTGAAAAACGGCGTGGCGATTTCGTGGATGGATCTTGCTTCGATAGGCGATGTGAATCTCTGCCGCAGATTGTTTGAAATTGCGAAAGCGGAGGGCATTGCGCATCAGACGAAACGCTTTGCGTCCGGCGGCAATGATGCGGGACCGTTTCAGAGAATGCACGGCGCACGAGCAACGGCGGTTTTGAGCGTTCCGTGCAGATACATTCATTCGCCGTCGTGCGTGGCGGCATTTGCGGATATTGAAGCGCAATTCCGTTTGGCGGAGGCTTTTTTGAATCAATATAAATAAGGAGAATATCGCAATGCGTGAAACTTTGAAAAAACTGCTCAACGTTTACGGTGCGAGCGGACGTGAAAATGCGGTGCGCGAGGTCATTCGTGAAATGGTCGCACCTTATGTGGATACGATTGAAGAGGATGCATTGGGCAATCTGATTTGCATTCGACACGGCGAAGGCGCGCGTGTGATGCTGGCGGCTCATATGGATCAGATTGGCTTCATGGTGCTGGATATCGACAAAAACGGTTTTCTGCGCGTAACGAATGTCGGCGGTATATCCCGTGCGGTATCACTGCGCCGCCATGTGGTGTTTGAAAACGGCGTACACGGCGTAATCGGCTATGAAACGCAGGATTTCAAGCCGGAGGAAAATGGCGTGGGCGCGTTGTTTATCGATATCGGCGCGAAGGACAAGGCAGAAGCCGAAAGCAGAGTGTCGCCGGGCGATGTCGCGGTGTATGAGCCGGACGCGTTTGAACTGGGCGAAGACCGGATGGGCAGCCCTGCGATGGACAACCGCATTGGCTGTGCGGTGCTGATTCAGGCCCTCAAGATGTTGCAGGATTGTCCGAACGAGGTCTATGCGGTATTTACCGTTCAGGAAGAAGTCGGTCTGCGCGGCGCACAGACGGCGGCGTATCGGGTGAATCCGGATGTGGGCATTGCGCTCGACGTCACCGGCGCCGGCGATACTCCGAAGGGCGCGAAGCTGCCGATGGCGGTGGGAAAGGGACCGTGCGTGAAAATTCTCGACAGCGCCGTAATCTGCAATCCCCGAGTGGTGCGAATGCTGGAGGATGCCGCCGAACGTGCGAATGTTCAAACGCAGCGCGAGGTTCTGACCATGGGCGGCACGGATGCCGGTGCCATTCAGAAGGCGCATGCCGGCGTTCCCTGCGGCGCTATCTCGATTGCCTGCCGCTATGTGCATTCCGCGTGCGAGGTGATTTCTATCTCTGATGCCGAAAACGCCGCCGTGCTTCTGAAGACATTCCTGGAAAATCCGATTCAAATGTAAAAAAATGCGCTCCGGGCGGAGGTCTGCCCGGAGCTTTTTGGAGGATGGCCCTCGGTGTCGGCATTTTTTTCGC